>JAZFSW010000443.1:0-3763 GCA_036446375.1 Desulfobacterales bacterium
CAATCAAAGTGTTTATCAAAAGAAAATGTATCGAAGGCAAGCTCAGAGAAGTATCCAAGCTGCTCATTAAGGCCCGTTCGATTGCCATGGATTATCCCGGTTACTTTTCCGCAGAGACATTGAGCGAACATGGCCATCCGAACAACGTGATGGTTGTCGCCATGTGGCAGGAAAAAGAAGATTGGGAGAACTACAGAAATAGCGAACAGCGGAAAGCCAATGAGGCCGAGTTTGCACCGCTGCTCAGTGGTCCCACAGAATACGAGATATACGAGCTGGGGTTGCATCTATAGATCATGTCCGGAGAAAAACCGATGCTATCCGTTAGCGAGGATACGATTGATTGCAGCTCTTCGTTTCCCGGATAAAGCAGCCAGAGTATTTTTCTGGCAATATGCCCGCAAAGCGTCATCCCCTTTGCCCCTCTTCCTCAGCGATATTGGGGATGAATCGATAGACACGCCCGCATTGCAGCGCGTAAACCAACACCGGAGAACAAAGAAAAGATGACAACAGACGACCCCTTTTCCAAAAGGACGATGCGCACCTATAAGCAAGATCCGATCAAAGTGACCCATGAGCAACTGGACGCCTCAGGTACAGAATTGACCGGTTTCTTCTTCCGCTACGGCGGCAATTTCTATGTGTTCAGCTACGATATTGACGGCAAAAAATGTCATACCTTTATCGATTCCGGCGATCTGAGTTACCAGAAGCGCATATCGACCATCCTCACAGAGAACGGAATTGCGCCGGATCAGATCGAAAGAATCATCATCACCCACAGCCATCACGACCATTTCGGTCTGGCAAAGCTGCTTTCCGAGAAATCCGGTGCAGCCATTCTCGTCCATTCGAATTTCAGGTCTTTTGTCGAGGGTCCCCTAAGCGATTACCAGCGCCGATGGCTGAAAGGCTTTGACCCCTCCCAACTCGCCCAATGCGATATTCACTATTTGAATCCTTCGGACCGAGGCCAGAAGACGATCATCAAAGGTCTGGATTTTCCCCATCTCACAGAGCCGATCCCCATCGGAGACACCGGTCATCTCGAGATTCTCGCCTGCCCTGAAAGTGCGATGATGCACACACCGGATCAACTCATCGTACGCTATTCACCCCGGGGACTGTCCCATGACACCCATAATACCCCGGACAGCCATCGACCCGGTGATGATATGCTCTTTTCCGGTGATCTGTGGCTAATGCATGGGCCTCTTTTTGCCAAAGGATTCAGACACTTCATGATGCATGTGCGATTCTCCTATTTCAAGATGAAGGCCCTTCTGTCGGGCAAAGGGTTGCCCCGGAGAGATCCCAGGATACAGGATGCGAAAGCAAAAGAGGCACTGAAGCTGGGATTTTCTCTGATCCGTGTCATGCCCGGTCATGGCGATGCATTCTTAGGATCCCGGGTGGTACCCCGCAGTTTTCTTGCCGACCGGGACCTGCTTCTGGCGCTTGGCCATGCGATGGACTCAGACAAGTCACTCCTTGGATCGTCTGATACGGCGCCAAAGGTCTCCGATAGACGGGAAAAAGCCTATGCGGCTTTCCGGGAAGAAGTGCTGTTGTGGGAAAAGATGGGCTATGGGCCGGAGGAGATATCCGAAATGCTTGCCAGCATCTTCCAGGATCAGGATGGCGGCGGATACCTGGTGGAACAGGACAGAAAAGAAAGAAGAGAAAGGATAAAAGAGACGCTGGCCAGGGCAAGAGCCGATGCCGCTGGCAGTGACACCCTTTCTACCATTGCCGAATTGGGCCTTTCAGAACTGCAAAAGATCGCCTAAGAATAAGAATCCTGGTGACCATTCGGCCCCAGGACCGAAAGGTACAGAGAACGGACCAATATCGCTAATCTTATAGTCGGAGGATATCATTATGGAAGAACTGGTACTCAGGGAAGATAACAATGGTTTGACCATACTCACATTGAACAGACCCGAAGCTTTGAATGCATTAAGCCCGGACCTTTTTATACAACTCAGAGACCATATCGACGATATCGCAATAAAGAGCGAACAGATCGGTGTTGTTATTCTCTGTGGCAAAGGCCGGTCTTTTTCTGCCGGAAACGACATCAAATCTATTCGGGCCGGTGAACCCCTCCCCTCCCCCTACTTTCAGGCGGAAACCCTGGATGCGATCGAGGCCATGCCCCAACCGGTCATCGCCGCGGTTCAGGGCCACTGCTATACCGGTTCTTTCGAATTGGCGCTGGCCTGCGATCTGTTGGTGGCAGCCGAATCGGCCAAGTTTGCCGATACCCACGGAAAATTCGGTATGTCTCCCATCTGGGGAATGAGTCAGCGCCTGCCGCGACGCATCGGTCCGATAAAAGCCAAAGAGATGATGTTCAGCGGGAGGGTGGTTAACGGTATCGAAGCAATGGTCATGGGACTTGCAAACCGGTGCGTTCCGGATGAAGCCTTGATGGATACAGCGATAAAGATGGCGAGAGGGATGCTTGAAAACTCCTGGTTTACCCTGCGAGCAGACAAGTGGCTGGTCAATGAGGGACAGAAGCATACGCTCAGAGATGGGCTGTTGTTTGAACGGGAAAACAGCCCGGGGCGAAGCCCGGATCTTGAAGAAAGACTTGCATCCTTTGGCAAGAAATAATGCATAGGCCCGACAGAAGACCGTATCCGTGGGGCATACTGTTTCTGTTGTGGTTGCTGTATATGATATTCGGGATGGTGGCCCGCTCCATCGCGCCACTGGTTTCGCCTATCCTTGCGGATCTTGCCATGACCTATTCCCAGATGGGGATTGTCCTGGGTTCATGGCAACTCACCTACATCCTTGCCGCCTTATTTGCCGGCACAATCCTTGACCGCTGGGGCGTCCGCAAGTCCATTCTCGCCGGTGCGATGATTATCGGTCTTTCTGCAGGGCTGCGTTACTTTGCAGACAGCTTTATCGTGTTATTATTGACCGTTTCCTTGTTTGGTGTCGGGGGACCCATGATATCGATCGGCGGTCCCAAGACGATCTCTGAGCGGTTTGATACGCAGAGCCGTGGGAGTGCCGTGGGGATCTATACCACCGGACCATGGATCGGCGGTCTTCTCGCCCTTTCCCTCACCAATAGTCTCATCATGCCGTTGATGGGAAACAGTTGGCGACTCACCTTTGTCTGTTATGGGTTGGTTGCCCTGTTCGCAGCGCTTCTCTGGTGGTTTCGATCCGGGGATATCCAATCGTCCTCCTCCACAAGTCAGATGCCTATCAACGATATCTTTCGCGCGCTAATCAACATCAGGACCGTCCGAATACTGCTGGCGATGTCACTGTTTTCATTCGCCATCGCCCATGGCTTTTCCAATTGGTTGCCGAAGATATTGGAGACCAAAGGCATGACTTCCTCCGCCGCCGGCCTGGCAGCTGCGATTCCCCTTGCCGCCGGCATACCGGCCGTTCTGCTGATTCCCCGATGGGTTCCTCCGCGGATGAGAGGGCAGGTCATCGCCGGTTGCGCTCTGATGACCATCGTGAATCTAATGGTGGTTATCAATGCTTCCGGACCACTGCTTCTCTGCTTTTTGGGAATTATGGGGATTTTCAATTCACCTTTTATGCCCTTGATGTTGCTGATTTTGATGGACAGTCCGGAGGTGGATGCAGAATATATGGGATCTGCGGGGGGAATGTTCTTCGGTGTGGCGGAAATCGGCGGGTTCTCGGGACCCCTGATTATGGGGATTCTTGTCGATATCACCGGTACCTTTTTCGCCGGTGTGATGTTTCTTGTCAGTCT
>JAZFSW010000444.1:0-2564 GCA_036446375.1 Desulfobacterales bacterium
GAACCCTGAACCCTGAACCTACCTGTAGGCCACATTGGTCAAGTTGTCAAGACAATTATAGGGAACAGGACCGGTTTTTCGCTTTTCGGTTCAGGGTAAATGCGCTACAATGGGACTTCAACAGGATAAGGGATACGATGCCATGGCGAGCGATACACCGGATAGGCAAACTACAGCGGATGCGGATCTTTCCTTCAAGTCGTTTTATGACCTGATGCCCCATCGGGTCAACGAAATCCTTCTTGTTTCCAGCCCCTATGACGCATTCATAATGGATGAAGATGGCAGACTCGCAGAACGGATCATCCATGAATACGGGGGACTGAACCTTACCCGTCCCCCGCGACTCACCTGGGTTTCCAGTACCGAGGCGGCACTAGAAGCCTTGTCCCAGAAAACATTTGACCTGGTGATTACCATGCCCGGTCTCAATGATATGGACCCTCAGGCCCTGGGTCTGGAGATCAAGAACATCTGCCCGGACATCCCCTTGTTTCTCCTGGCGCATGATATCAGTGAACTGCCCCAGGATATTGATATGCGGGATATCCCCACAGGGGATCACCTCTCCTTTGACCAGATGTTCATCTGGTCTGGCGACACGGACCTTCTGCTTGCCATGATCAAAACCGTGGAAGACAGACTGAACGCAACCCATGACACAGAGAAGGCAAAGGTCAGGGTTGTGATCCTCGTAGAGGACTCAGCGGTATATAGTGGATCTTTGCTGCCCCAGCTATACGAAGAAATCGTTACGCAGACCCAGGCGGTAATGGATGACTCACTGAATGAAGAGCACAAAATCCTCCGGATGCGTGCCCGGCCAAAGGTCCTTCTTGCCAGAAACTTTGAACAGGCCATGGCGTTGTATCAATTGTTTGCACCCTATCTGCTCGGGATCCTTTCCGATGTTCGGTTCCCACGAAACGGAAAACTCGATGATAAGGCCGGATTCGCATTGCTCTCAACGGTGAAAGAGACACTTCCCGACCTTCCCCTATTAATGTTCAGCTCAGAAGAGACCAACCGTGAAGAAGCGTTGGGCATCCCGGCGGCCTTTCTCAACAAGAATTCACCCACGCTGAACGCCGAGATCGGTTCTTTTTTTGTCGACAGACTCGGATTCGGTGATTTCTTCTTCCGGCTTCCCGGTGGCGCTGTGATTGAACGTGCCTCGAACCTTCAGGCCCTGGAAAAGGCACTGGCCACCGTGCCGGATGATTCTCTCTACCTGCATGCGACACAAAATGATTTCTCAAGCTGGCTCATGGCCAGATCCGAGGTGCAGCTGGCACTGAATTTGCGCAGGACCAGCGTAGCTGAATTTGACGATATTCCCAAACTCAGGGAGTATCTGGTTGACTGTATCAGGACAACCCGTCTGACACGACAAAGGGGGGTCATTACCGACTTCTCGTCCGATGCATTCGATCCGGATGCCGACTTTGTCAAACTGGGAACCGGGTCCATCGGTGGGAAAGCAAGGGGCCTGGCATTTATCTCTTCGTTGCTAAAGGGCAACCCGGAGCTTCAGCAACAGTTTCCCGGCGTAAGAATAACCATCCCTAAAACCCTGGTGATTACCACCGAGGGATTTGATGCCTACATGAAGGAAAATGTGCTGGAGAACCTTTCATTTGATGCGTTGAGTGACGCCAGAATCGTAAAGATCTTTACCAATGCACCCCTACCCGAAGGGCTGCGCAGGCATCTTGAATCGTATCTGGATGTGGTTCACTATCCGCTGGCGATTCGATCGTCAAGTCTTCTCGAAGATGCCCGCAATCAGCCCTGCGCCGGTATATACCAGACCCATATGATTCCCAACAATGATCCGGACATTGCCGTGAGGCGTGCCGCACTTTTTGACGCGATAAAGCGGATCTACGCCTCTACATATCTGGAGAAGCCGAGAGCGTTTATCCGCGGCACTCAGCATCGTGTCGAAGATGAGAAAATGGCGGTCATCCTGCAGCAGATCACAGGAGCAGAAGAGAATGGCTTTTTCTACCCGGCCATATCCGGCGTGGCCCAATCCCATAACTTTTATCCCATATCCCATATGAAACCCGAAGACGGCATTGTCCACCTGGCCCTTGGGCTGGGAAAGACCGTGGTGGAGGGGGCGTCGGCCGTACGTTTTTCACCGGAACACCCGGAATTTCTCCCTCAATTTTCCACGGTCGACGATATTCTGAAAAATGCCCAGCGGTCATTCTATGCCCTGAACATGGCCGGCACCACACAGCAGGCCGATACACCGGGGCCGTTGCTGGAGCAACTGATCGTCGATGAGGCAAGAACCCATTTCCCTGTCCGGTATCTGTCCAGCACCTACAGCCCCCAGGATCACAGAATCAGGGACGCGTTAAAGCCGGGAGAGCCCCCGGTGGTCACCTTTGCCAACATACTGAAACACAGAACCATCCCCCTTCCTGAGATACTCGTCCAGATCCTGGACATGGGCAGAAAAGGTATGGCCAGTCCCGTAGAAATTGAATTTTCTGTATCTCTGACTCCCGGCGAAAACCTCGATCCCGTGTTGTCCCTGCTACAGATCAGGC
>JAZFSW010000445.1:0-6703 GCA_036446375.1 Desulfobacterales bacterium
CAGTGAGGCCGTAAAGCACGACCAGTGGCCGGGTCATCGGAGAACGGCTTTCACCCAGCTGCAGAACAATCGTTGACCCGAGGAGCAGCGAGGTGAACAGCAAGCGGAAGAACATCAACCATTTGAGATTGTGAATCGAACTGCTTTCAGATGTAGGGGTTGGGACGTTCATACCCTTTTGATCCCGTTGTTGTATGTCTTTTCCTGACACAACACAGGGGCCTTTTTGTGCATCTACCCCAACGCACCGGCCATTTTGAAAATGGGCAGATACATCGCGATAACGAGACCACCGATAACCACACCCAGGAAGACCAGCATAAACGGCTCTATCAGTGCCGTCATATTCTCAACGGCCTGATCGACCTCTTCATCATAGAAGTCTGCAATCTTGGTCAACATCGTGTCCAGGGCGCCGGTCGATTCACCCACGGCGATCATCTGGCAAACCATGGAGGGGAAAACGCCCGATTCCTCCAGGGGATCGGACATGGATCGGCCTTCTGCGATAGCGGAACGAACCGAATAGATCGCTTTCTCAATGGTTCTGTTGCCAGCCGTTTTTGCGACAATCTGCAGGGAATCGAGTATCGTAACACCACTGCTTAACATCGTCCCCATGGTCCGGGTAAATTTAGCCACATTTGCCTTTCGTAGCAACATCCCGAATACGGGAAGTTTCAGCTTTATATCATCCACTATCTCCTCCCCCTTTGGAGTCTGGTTGAATTTCTTAAATCCAACGAACGCTCCCACAAGGCCACCAATAATGTATAGGATATTGCCTTTCACAAATTCACTGATATTGACGACAATCTGGGTGGGAAGGGGAAGAGCGCCTCCGAGGCCCTCAAACATCTCCTGAAATACAGGAATAACAAAAACCAGAATGATACCGGTTACAATCCCGGCAATACCGATGGTCGCAATGGGATACGTCATCGCCCCTTTTATCTGGGCCTTGAGCTTTGCCGCTTTTTCCAGATAGGCCGATAGTCGCTGCAAAATCGTATCCAGAATACCGCCCGCCTCACCGGCGGCAATCATGTTCGTGAAAAGATCGTCAAATGCCTCCGGATACTTTTCCAGCGCCTGGGCAAAGGTACTCCCCCCTTCAACAGCATCCTTGATTTCCTTCTGCATCTTTTTGAAGGTGGGATTTTCTTCCTGGGAATGGAGGATATCAAGACATTGTATAATGGGGAGACCCGCATCGATCATGGTTGAAAACTGCCTGCAGAAAAGAATAACGTTATCCACTTTAACTTTCGGCTGCATAAATGCAATATTTTCAAAAATATCCTTGGGCTTTTCCTTTACCTTGCTCGGGACGATTCGTTGCCGGTTGAGGGCCGCCCGAGCAGCCTTTTCATCCACGGCCTCCAACTCCCCTTTCTGCTTGGCATTGGATTTGTCTTTTCCTTCCCATACATAGATAGGCATAATTTCCTCCTTCTGCCGACTTGAAATCGTTTATCTAAATCACACGCTTACCATATAAAAGATCCCCCGAGGCATCTGTTTTCTGATGAGGGTTCCCTTTTCGATCAGGGCATCAAGATGTTGCCCCACTTCATCCATGTCAATACCCAACAGACGAGAGATATCGTCTGCGGTACAGGGCCTGCGCTTGATCGTTGCGTAGAGACGCTCGGCGAGTACTGCTCCCGGCGTCAATGCCGGCAGGTCTTTGGGTTCGGCATCAGGATGTCCAATAATCTCTGCATCAAGTAGATAGGCGGCAGTTTTTTTCAATGTCGCGCTGTCAGCCGGTCTCACCCAGTCTTCCGTGCCCGGCCGATCCAGTGCGTTGAGTTGCACCCTGTCAGGATTCAGTGTCTGCAGTACGTCTTTTATCTTTGCCAGTTCGGTCTTGGTGTCATTGAAGCCCGGCACCAAGAATACCTCAACCCAGAACTGATGTAAAAAGGTTTTTCGAAACGCCACCAGCCCTTCGATAATGTCGGCAAGCCGCAATCCGACACAAGGCCGGTTGATAGAATCGAATTGTGTTGTGGTAACGGCATCCAGAGACACTTTCACAACATCCACGTCACGGAGCTGTTCTCGCACCTCGGGGAGATTGAAAAGCGTCCCGTTGGTTAGGACCGCCACCTTGTATTGGGGATAATTCGTTCGGATAAACCGGATAATCTCCCCGATACCCCTGTGGAGTGTCGGTTCACCAGAACCGGAAAATGTGATGGTATCCAGTGATGGAGATTGGGATAGGACCGCCTTCAGCTCTGCCTTGATCTGCCCTGTGGAGATATAATCATCCCGCACCAGGGTAAGATGGGTTGTGGCACCACATTCACAGTATACACAATCCAGGCTACAGGTCTTATGGGGCATCAGGTCCACCCCGAGAGACATGCCCAATCGCCTGGACGGCACCGGTCCGAAAATATTTTCAACCGCCCGTGACTTTCTATCGATCATGGGTCTGCATCCCGATTGTCTGAGCATTCGCGATGCGGTTCTGTGCCACGTTATCCAGTCCTGCACCCCCTTTATCCAAAATGGATATCGGAATCTTATCATTGTTCATGTAAAACAACAATAGTTTTGCTGGGATTTTAGCAGGGCGGCATGGTCTATCCTACCGAGGCAACCGTAGAGCACATCGGTCCGCAAACGGCAATAATTATTAAAGAATCAGCCATCTTATCCTTGATAAAGCTTGCGATATATGAGACTATTTCTGCATGACGAACCGGTTAACCTTATGGGACGCCTCGTGACAAAAAAAGCAACCCAACCCCCCGAAAAAGACCTGACGGTCATCACCACCCACACCAATGCGGACTTTGACGCCATGGCCTCCATGCTCGCAGCACAGAAGCTCTATCCTGGGGCGATCGTGGTTTTCCCGGGATCGCAGGAGGTGAGTCTGCGCAATTTCTTCATCGAATCGATGATATACCTGTATAACATGGCCGAGATGAAAGATATCGACTTTCTTCGGATCAGACAATTGGTGATCGTCGACACGAAACAGGCCAGTCGTATAGGAAAATTCGCAACCCTTCTAACCGAGCCCGATTTGACGATACATATCTACGACCACCATCCTGCCGGGGACAATGACATCAAGGGTCACTACGAGCTCCAGCAACCGACCGGGGCCAATGTTACCCTGCTCACCGAGATCATCATGGAACGAAATATCGATCTGTCTGCCGATGAAGCGACAATTATGTCTCTGGGCATTTACGAAGATACCGGATCTCTGACATTTCCATCGACAACCGGTCGGGATTATATGGCTGCGGCCTATCTCCTTTCAAAAGGGGCCAATCTGAATACCATTGCAAACCTTATGGATCGGGAGATCAGCCCAGACCAGGTGCGGCTCCTCAATGACATGGTCGAATCGGTAACCCATTACAATATCAATGGCGTGGATGTGGTCCTCACCACCGTGACAAGGGACAGCTATGTGCCCGATTTTGCGTTTCTCGTCCACAAGATGATTAAGATGGAAAATGCAAACGCTGTTTTCTCCGTGGCGCGGATGGTAGACAAAATATATATAGTGGCCCGAAGCAAGATCGCCGAGGTCGATGTGGGCGCGATTCTGACCGAACTGGGTGGGGGAGGCCATGCCTTTGCCGCAGCCGTAACCCTCAGAGAAAAAACACTGGCACAAGCCGAGCAGGAATTGTTTGATGTCCTCTATAGACAGATCGGCTCACGGCGCCAGGCCAGGGATCTGATGTCCGCACCCCCGATAACCGTGGATGCCCATGTTTCCTGTAGGAAAGCCGCAGCGATGCTCACCCGTTACAATATCAATGCCCTTCTGGTGACCGAGAAAGCGGATGGGGGCGAGCGCCCATTGGGTTGCATCACCCGTCAGATCATTGAAAAAGCGCTCTACCACAAGCTGGGCCATGTGCCGGTAATCGATTATACCAATACGGAGCTGTCCAGTATCCGGCCGGATTCAGAACTTCTGGAAATACAGAATAAGATCATCGAAACCAAGCAACGTCTCCTGCCGGTCATGGATAACGATACAATCGTGGGCGTGGTCACACGAACGGATCTGTTAAATGTCCTGATCCGCCAATCCCAGCACCAGAAAAATGGTGAAATAGATCCTTTCAAGAAACCGATCCATCCGCGAACAAGAAACATCACCAAATTCATAGATGAGCGCCTGTCGAAGCGGTTGATCGGCATCCTGAAATCCATTGGGACGGTGGCCAACGATCTTGGCCGTAATGCATATGTGGTGGGCGGTTTTGTTCGGGATCTCTTTCTCTACCGCCCCAACGAAGACCTGGATATTGTCATCGAAGGCGATGGCATCGCCTTTGCCAAGACGTTCAGAAAAATGGTCGGTGCCCGTATTCACACCTACGAAAAATTCGGAACAGCGGTCATCATCTTTCCGGACGGGTTCAAGATTGATGTAGCCTCTGCCCGCATGGAATATTACAAATTCCCCGCAGCGCTTCCTACCGTGGAAATGAGTTCCATCAAACTGGATCTGTATCGGCGGGATTTCACCATCAACACCCTGGCGATTCAGCTGAATCCCGGGAAATTCGGCTGGGCCATCGATTTTTTTTCCGCCCAGAACGATATCAAGGCAAAATCCATCCGCGTGCTGCACAATCTTAGTTTTGTCGAAGATCCCACCCGGGTATTTCGTGCGATACGGTTTGAGCAGCGATTCGGCTTTACCATAGGCAAGTTAACCTCAGGACTCATTGGAAATGCCGTCAAGATGGATTTCTTCAAACGACTCAGCGGACGACGGGTTTTTAGCGAGCTGCGTCAGATCCTGCAGGAGGAAAGCCCCATACCGGCGCTGGTCCGGCTGGATGAATACGATCTGCTGGGGGTCGTCCACCCGTCAATAGACCTGAACCCGGCATTGATAGGCAGATTGAATGGGGTTCGGAAGGTACTTTCCTGGCATGATTTGCTATTTCTGGATGAATCCTATATGAAGTGGGCCGTCTATTTTCTGGCACTCATCAGTCACTGTAACCGAAAGACATCGGAGGAGATCTGTGAGCGCCTTGAACTGCCCCCCCGACTCACCCGGCTCTTCATCAGGGAACGCTTCGATGGGGAACGGTGCCTCTTCTGGCTGGAACACCATCTGCCGGTTAAGAACAGCATCCTGTATAATCGTCTGTCTGAATTCAAGATTGAATTGATCCTCTTTATGATGGCAACGACAAAGCAGGAAGAAGTAAAGCGTCTGATATCCTATTACTATACCCATCTAAAGCATGTTACGACCTCGTTGAAGGGAAAAGATCTGCTGGAAATCGGCATACCGCCGAGCCCGGTTTACCGGGAAATCTTACAGGCGATATGCGATGCCAGATTAGACGGGCAGCTGAACTCTGAAAGTGATGAGCGTGATTTTGTGAAGACCTATGTTCAATAATTTTGATATCAATCAATTCGTTGCATTCATTGTACCGGTTCTTTTTGCCGTAACCATCCACGAAGTGGCCCATGGATATGTGGCCTATCGGATGGGGGATCATACGGCCAAGCTAGCAGGAAGGCTAACCTTGAACCCGATAAAGCATCTGGATGTTTTCGGTTCTTTTCTCCTTCCCCTGGCACTGTATCTATTCTCTTCACCTTTCATTTTCGGGTATGCGAAACCGGTACCGGTGAATTTTGCCAACCTTCGCCACTACAAAAAGGGCGTCATCCTCGTCGCATCGGCAGGTGTGTTGGCTAATTTTGGCCTGGCGGCTATTTCCGGCGGCTTGTTCCAGGCCATCGCCTGGTCTCAATCGTCATGGTCCGGAACGATACTCAGTCCCTTTTTCAGAGATTTTTTGAATATGGCCGCTTACAGTGTGCTCATCAATACCGTACTGGCCATCTTCAACCTGGTTCCGGTTCCCCCCTTGGATGGCAGCAAAATCCTTGCGGTCTTCTTGCCGGATTCCCTGAGAATCTACTACGCTCGCACCGAGCGGTTCGGCATGATTATCATTTTTTTCTTGCTTATCACCCATACTCTGGGTAGGTTCATTTCTTTTTTCATAACCCCACTGCTGAACTTTTTTCTGGGAAGATAGGGAGAGACCAGGTATAGGAACTGGAGCATGTAAATGGCTGAAAAGAAACGCATTCTGAGTGGAATGCGCCCGACCGGGCTCCTTCACCTCGGCAATTATCACGGGGCCCTGGCAAACTGGGTGGAGATGCAGGATCAATATGACTGCTTTTATTTCATTGCCGACTGGCATGCCCTGACCAGCGACTATGAAGATACCGGCAAGGTCACCGAGAATACCAATCACATGCTACTCGATTGGCTCAGTGCCGGGCTTTCGCCGGAAAAATGTACCTTCTTTGTCCAATCGGCAATAAAGGAACACGCCGAGCTGTTCTTGCTGCTGTCGATGATTACACCGGTGCCCTGGCTCGAACGAAATCCGACATATAAAGACCAGATCGTCCAGCTGGAAAACAAGGATCTATCCACCTTTGGCTTTCTCGGTTATCCGGTCCTCCAGGCAGCCGATATCATCATGTATAAGGCCCATGGGGTCCCGGTGGGCATCGATCAGGTACCCCATGTGGAAATCACCCGGGAGATCGCCAGACGATTCAATCATTTGTTTGGGAACACCTTCCCGGAACCTGAGGCCATTTTGACGAAATCGTTCAAGATTCTCGGGGCAGACCGTCGAAAGATGAGCAAGAGCTACGG
>JAZFSW010000446.1:0-4981 GCA_036446375.1 Desulfobacterales bacterium
TTGGTGAAACCGATACCGGCCTCAATACCCGACATCAGGATATTCATGGCAAAGCCGCCGCTCTGGGATATCACGCCGACCTCACCTTTTTTAACGGCTCCTCCCATCCGCATTGTCGAAAGATCGTTTGCCGTATTGAAATGGCCCATACAGTTGGGACCGATGAGACGTATCCCGGCTTCGGCTGCTTTATCGGCTACCTGTCGTTCCAGTGCAGCACCTTCCGGACCGGTTTCACCCAAACCGGCGGTGATAATCAGAATCGCCGTAACACCCTTGTCCACACAATCGTCAATGACCCCGGGCACACCTTCATAGGGGATGGCGATAACGACAAAGTCAATCTGCCCGGGCGCATCTTTAATGGACGTGTAGGCCTCTATCCCCTGAACCGTATCTGCTGTCTTGTTGATGGGATAAACGTTCTTCACATTGCGCGCTACCAGGAGGCGGCTGAAGATACCGGCGCCCCACTTACCCAGGTTGTTGGATGCCCCGACAACTGCAACCGTCTCAGGGTCGAAAATAGCATCGAAATAACTCATATAACGCCTCCTCGTTGGTATCATTGCAGCCAGTATGGCGATCCCGAGATAACATCACATGGCGTGCAGTCCCTCTCTCTTCGGAGACCGCCGGAGTCTCAAGGTGTCAGGTTTGCGCCGTTCCGGCTTGAAAAGACGCAGTGTTCAGTATTCCGGTAGAGCGTTTTCGCTGCCTGACACCTGACACCCGACACCTGTATCAATCCAAGCCGAAAAGCCGACAAGGCGCAAACCAACGAAAGAAACTGCAACGCCACCAGAGACGAGATCGAGACGTTAATTGGGAAACGCTCTACTAGGGTTTCCCGGGGGGAAACGGGCCAGATTTAGAGGCATAGTTAGACCATTCCATCTACAGTGTCAATTATTTAGCGTACCTCATAATCCCGATGACCCCAGGACGCTCCCCTCCCCGCTACCCCGTGCTGTCCGGACGTGGTTGACGGGTGTAAATCCCTTTGACAATGGGAGAAACGGTGGATTACTATGACCGGAAACATGACAATCACGATGCATGCACCCGTTATCCAGGAGAGATGCAGAATGAATTCCACCGGTAAACCGGTCGCCGTAGTGGTTGGGGCGACATCCAAGTGGCAGTCCGATGGGCGCAATACCAGGCTTGCCCACGGTAAGGTGCTTGATGACAGCAACATACCCGTCGGCATGCGCTGGGGTATAGGCGGCGCCTTAGCACAAAAATTTGCAGCCGAGGGCTTCTTCGTCGTACTGACAACCCGTCATGCCGCCAATGCCGCTGCACTGGAAAAGGCTATCGAGGCGCAGGGCGACGAAGCTATGATTGTCGAATTGGACCTTGTGTCCCACGAATCCATATCGAAGGCATTTGCCAGGATTAGGGATACCGCTGGCAGCCCGCATGTCCTGCTCTACAATGCCGGTTACCTCGAGGGGCGTGACCTTCCGCCGGAAAAAGAATTGCTGGAACACGTCCCCGTAGAAATATTCGAAACTGCCCAGCACATCGCCAGCCGTGGACCGTTCCTCGTTGCCAAGGAAGTGTTGCCCGAAATGCGAGAGCGAGGGGAAGGATCTTTTCTCATCACGAATAACTCGGCATCCCTACGTGGACGAAAGCGAAAAACGGGCCAATCGCTGTACTATCCGCGAGTGATGATGCGCACGCTGGCCCAGGTGCTCACAGAAGAATACTCCGAGCATGGCATACATGTGGCCAACGTTGTGATAGACGGCCTCATCGACTCTCCCGGCACGCGAGCGCTGCCCATGGCACAGCAGCAACCTGACGTGGTGATGAATCCGGTCAAGATCGCCGAAGCATTCTACTACCTGCACACACAAGACAAATCCTGTTGGACCCACGAGCTGCAACTGACGCCATTTCCGACGCGACCGAGCTTTTGACAGGTATCCCTGTGGACTGGATCGCAGGAGAATCCATCGTTTCTCTTCCACCTGGAATATTGCTCGGTCCCTGTCCGTTCTGAAAGGCAATCCGGATAATCGTGCACCGGGAGTGACGCACCATGCGCTTCTGCACGAACCTGATTTGCCTTGACAATTTCCGGCACAAAACAGATAGTAACACGCTTGACAGGATACCTGCCCTGCCTAGCACCATTGGATGAACACACATATAATCCGGTGCTTTGGCAGATGCATCCTGCAATCGGCTTCAAGAGCCCTGTTTCGACTTCCAGGTGGCATCGTCCACGATTCCAGATTGTCCAGCATCGACATTGAAACCGTTTCTTATGAATAGCAAAAGCCCGATAAGGGGCTAAGCGATATACGGAGGAGCCTTTTGAAGAAGATTCTTATCATATCCCTGATCCTGCTTGTTCCGGTGTTCCTGCTGCTTCGGGGCAAGGATAAACCGGAATCCAAGGAGATTGTCGCCAAAACGGTATCCCGGGCAACGGTAGGCGTATCAACCGTGGAGCGGGGACCGGTGTTCAAAGGCTATGCGGCTGTGGGCGTTATTACACCGGAGGATAAAGCACGGATCATGCCGAAGGTTGCCGGACGTATTTCGTCCCTGGCAGTCGAAGAAGGAGATCGGGTTGCAGAGGGCGATCTTCTCATGGATATTGAGCCGTTTGACTATATCAGAGCCGTTGAAAATGGCACTGCGGTAAAGAACCAGGCAAAAGCGAACCTGGAGAAGTCAAAAAGAGATTATCTGCGCATGCAGCGGCTCTACCGGGACAAGACCATCTCCGAGCAGACCTACCGCGATACGGAAACCGTATACAAACTGGCGCAATATGCGTTTGATCAGGCCCAGGTGGCCCACAAGACAGCCGTCCGAAATCTTAAGGAGTGCCGGGTGGTTGCGCCCATTGCCGGAATCATCACCGATAAGCACGTGAACGAAGGTGAGCTGACCGGTCCCCAAACCCTTGCGTTCATCATTATGCAGATGGACAAGGTAAAGGTTGAGGTGGATCTTCCTGAGAACGCCTATGGATTTCTGGCCATCGGAAATACCTGTCTGATAACCATAGATGCCCTGCCCCAGGAAGCCTGCGAAGGAAAAATCACCCGGATACATCCGACAATCAACCCGGTCAGTCGAACGGTGAAGGTTACCATCAGTCTGGACAATCCGGGGATCAGGCTCAGACCCGGTATGACGGCCAGGGCCAATGTCATCCAAGAAGCCAGGAAAGACGTGCTTTTTGTGCCAAAGTCTGCTGTCGTCCAGGGTGAAACGGGGCTATTTGTTTTCAGGCTTGCCGCCGACCGGGTGGAAAAGACGGCGATAACGGTTGGTGTTGAGGGGGATGAGGTATTTGAAATCAGAAACGGGCTTTCTCTGGGGGATCAGGTGGTCACAAAAGGGCTTACCGGCCTGAGAGACGGTATGGCGGTCATTACGTCCACCCCCCCACCGGACGTGTCTTAAAACCCACCCATCTGACCCGGATAAACCGTAACCCGATTCGATCAATCCGCGTTCCTGTCAGGTATCGGCTGCAGAACGCAACACATCTATTCCAAAGGATTCAATCCGTGAACCTTCCCGAGTTTTCCGTTAAAAGACGCATTACCATCACCATGCTGGTACTGATCAGCACCCTTTTCGGGGTAATCTCTTTCTTCGATCTGGGTCTGGATATGATGCCGGAAATGGAAATGCCCTTCGTTACCGTGGTTACCGGATATCCGGGAGTCAGTCCCGAAGAAATAGAAACCATGATCACCAAGCCCATCGAGCAGCTGGTTGCCACGGTCAAAGGGGTCAAGAAGCTGAGCGCATCATCGGTCGAAGGGATGTCCACGGTATCGCTTGAGTTCGAGTGGGGAACAAACCTGGCCGTTGCCGCTCAGGATGTTCGCGAAAAAATCAGCTTTGCTGCCGATATGATTCCGAGGGAAGCCGATTCTCCCCTGGTACTGAAATTCAACACCTCTTCCATGCCTGTGCTGCAGTATGGTGCCGTGGGCCTGGAAAACACCATGCGACTTCGAAAATACCTCGACGATACGATCAAACCCCGGCTTGAGCGCCTGGACGGGGTCGCCTCTGTGGAAGCCATGGGGGGGAGAGTCAGAGAGATCCATCTGCTGGTCGATCCGGATAAGCTGAAAGCCACCGGTTTGTCCCTGGACCATATCTCCAGCGCGATTCAAACCGGAAATCTGAACCTTGCCGGGGGACATATACGGAGCTTTCAGAAGGAATACACCGTCCGGACCAAAGGCTATTTCGAGAGCCTGGATGAGATCCGGAATACCATTATTTCCATAACCCCGGACGGCACGGCTATCCATGTGGGTGACGTTGCCAAAGTGGCCGATACCTTCAATGAGATCCGGGGTTTTGAACGAACCCAGAAGCAGCCGACGGTGATTCTGATCGTCATGAAGCAATCCGGTGCCAACAGCCTCAAGGTGTCCCGAAGGGTGGTTAAAGAGCTGGCAGCCCTTGAAAAGACCCATCCCCCGGGTTTCAAGCTGCACCTGCTCATGGACCAGGGCGAGATGATCGAAGATGCGATCTCCCTGACCGGGTGGAATGCGGTGGCCGGTGGCGTCATCGCTGTATTGGTGGTTTTCATTTTTCTCAGGTCCATCCGGCCAACCCTGACCATTGCCGTCGCCATCCCGCTATCGGTGGTGACCACGTTTATCGGTATGAAGGCACTGGGCTACACCTTTAATATGATGACCCTGGGGGGGATTGCCCTGGGTGTCGGGCTTCTCGTGGATAACGCCGTTGTGGTCATCGAAAATACCTTCAGACATCTTGAAGCGGGAGAATCCAGGGAACAATCGGCGATTAAGGGGGCATCCGAGGTGGGTCTGGCGATTACAGCTAGCACCCTGACGACGATGGCCGTCTTTTTGCCCATGAGTCTGTCCCAGAGCATGGCGGGGAAATTGGCCCGCCCCCTGTCCCTCACGATCTGTATATCGCTTCTTGCATCCCTGTTTGTGGCCATCACCAT
>JAZFSW010000447.1:0-4986 GCA_036446375.1 Desulfobacterales bacterium
TTTCCACCTTGAACCGGGAAATCATGTCAACGGCGTTTTTTTCCCCTTTGATATTGCCATAATCCAAACCGCAGACAATGTGGGGAATCATGGGCAGGCCGGCACTTTGAAGCGATGCCATACTGGCCTCGATCGATGAAAGGCCGAAAGACACATGATACACCTTTTTAAGTGTCTCTTCGTCACCAATCACATCGATAAGCGCCTGATCCACGCCTGCGTCTTTCAGCGCAACGGCATCCCGGTCGGTAATGCACCCACTGTGGATGGAAACGATCAGGTCCGTGGTGTCTTTTATTTCCCGGATGGCCGGTGCGAATTCAGCCCAGGGCAGTTGGCCCTCCGCTGAACAACCGCCGCTGATCAGAACCCCATGGCTCCCCTTTCCTTCAAAGGAAAGGCAGGTTTCAACCAGGACATCCGGGGTCATGGCCGGGGCCATGGTATCAAGGATCTTACCCTTGCAGTGATCGCATTGAAGCTCGCAGGATTCTCCGGTAATCGAAACAGCCGGGTATTTACCGGCCATACCATTATAAGAGAACATACCGGGCAGATAGAAGGTAATCTGTTTACCGAGATTGGCCCATGAGATTTTTCTCGCTTTATCCAGCCGCTCCGGCATGTTCTGTCCCGTTAAAGTCTTCATAGTATGCCCTGTAGGAAATCCAGCACGACTTGATGATCTCGCTGAATCGAGCCCATTCTTCTTCCATGTATTGCCTGCGTTGAAACGCCCGGTTCAGTGTGTCTCCGAAGAAATCCTGCCAAGCGGTGTCGTAAGTTTCCAGCAGAGACAGATCCTGTTGTAGAACCGCCCGTGCAGCCGCCTTTCCAGCGAAACGTCCGCAGGTTATCGCGCTGAATATACCCGACCCGGTTATGGGGTGTGTCTGCCCGGCGGCATCACCTGCCAGAAGGATATTATGGGATACGGTCTTCTTTGCCGGCCCTACGGGAATCCATCCACCGGTAGTATCATATGCCCCATCCTTTACTTTCCCTTCTCGAATCATCCGGGACACAAAAAGATCAAGGGTCTTTCTGATGGAAGTTCCGCCGCCTTTCATCCCCAGGCCTACGTTGGCTTCATCTCCTTTGGGAAACAGCCAGCCGTACCCGGCGACAATATCCGGCTGTAGATAGACTTCGGTATATTCCAGGGGACGAACGAGCGCCATTCTGACCTGCACAGCCGGGATAAGATGGGGGTTTGCCGCGCCGATCCATCGTGCGACACGGGAGTGGGGGCCATCCGCACCGATGATGATCCTGGCCTTTATCGAAAACCGTCTTCCGGTTTCTCCCTCAACAACAATCGTGTCGTTGCCCTCGAGGCAAATGGCCCGGGTAGAAAGTAAGAATCGAGCGCCGGCCCCTTCTGCCTCCCGGACCAGTGCCTGATCGAAACGATCTCTGTGGATAATAAAGCCTGGTGCATCGGATACCTTTACATCATCGACCGGCAGAATCGTTTTCATCCCCCGAACCGATTGAACCACAAAATCTTTGCCGATATTCAGTTCCCCAAGCAACCGCGCGGGGATGGCCTCGGCACATCGAACCGGCACACCAATAACTGCTCGCCGGTCAACCACCGTTACATCCACTCCCTTTTTCACAGCAGCAAGCGCCGCGGAAGATCCCGCCGGTCCAGCCCCTACAATGAGGATATCTGTTGTCTTTTGTTTCATCTTGGCATGCCAAGGGCTCTTCCGCACTCGCACACGTACATGTAAACCTGCTCGTACACGTGAACGTGAACGTGCTCGTGAACGATTATTGCCTCAAGAGTGGCACATTATAGTGAGCATTGATACAATTCGTCTCTACAAACATCTCATGATCCGACATTGATTGTTTCTTTCGTTCACGAGCACGTGCACGAGCACGTTCAGGTGCACGAACAAATCTATCATTGCATCACAGATTTGACCATGGCACAAAGCAGCATGATCGTATAACGGTTGAGGTTGCGCAGCTCGTTTCGTGTATGGTCAATCGGTTAGGGCTGAAAAGCAGTGTCGATCTGCTAACACCCACACTACGCATGAACCAACTCGGAATCCAGACGTGTGTAACGAGTCGAGTCGCGCAAACGCAACCATCTTATAATCCCTTTTCTTCGTGCCTTTGTGCCTTCGTGGCATCCACCTGTCCTTCAACCTGAACATTGAGGACCATCTCGAGCAGATCCAGATTCACTTCGGTCTGGTTTTCAAATCTCCCCGCATAAGCCTCCTTGGCCTGATCCAAATCGTAACATGTCGAATTATTGATATCGAGGAGTATACCGGGGAGTTCTGATCGGGTGAAATCGTCGTAATGCTTGGTGTAAAAGGGCTGACAGCAACAACCGATATACGATGAGACACCGGCCGATTTCATCCGCATCAACTCCTCCCAGAAGTCTTCAAAATTCACGATCGTGACGACCTTCATCCCATGACGTTTGCCCAGAGCCCAGGCAGGTCCGATGGAACACCCTTCTTCGCCGCATACGCGACAGTCCTTTTCATATCGCAGATCACATTCGGTTAATTTGGCGCAGTAGGGTAGCAGCAGCACAGAAGGTTTTTCCCGAATCACCTGTGCAAAGGATCCGTTGGCAACACTGATCATATTGCAGTACTCGAGGGGGATGCCAAACTGGGATATGTCAATCTTCTCAAATGCCTGATCCAGGGGCCTAATAAAATCATCCGGCCGCATCCCGGGGACACATATCTTTCCCTGCTCAAAAAACTCCCTGATACGCCGGTGAAGATCTTTCCGATCCAGGATTGATCCCCGCAGGGATGCCTCAAGATCAAGAAGCCCGCGATTGGGAAATGAGAGGAAATCACCGGTGATATAGAGGTCTTTCAGACGCTGACGGGCAAGGTCGACTGCCAGTGTGTACCGTACAAGCCCGGCCTCGGTCTTGAAAGCCGATTGAATAGCCTGGCGTCTTTGCACACAAGGGGTGACACTGTGGATCCACGCCGGTGATTGATAGAATTCCAATTTCTTTTTAAACAGCGATGCCTCAACCGGTGTCAGGCCCCGCAGTTCCAGCTTGATATTCAACTGCTTTTCAAAACCAATGCGCAGGGCATCCTTGATTGCCTGCAGATCCGGGGTATGACCCAGCTCCCAGTTAAGACAGGTCACCCGTTCTCGCACCGAGTCAATCTCTTTGGCTTTGAGCTTTTCCACCGGTATCCGAAGGGATTTGAGCATGGTATCCACATCAAAATCGACCAGCATCGTTCCCTGGAATAAAAACCCTTCTTCGGACTCGGTTCCACCGGTTCCGGATATCTTCCGGCCATCAATCTCGATATCGTTCCTGCCGCGGAAATCCGCCTTTAACCCCAGGTGATCCAAGGCCAGGATTACCGACTGACAAAGTGTCTTGAATAGTTTGGAATTGGGGACGGTGACATCAAAAAAAGATTTATCGCAGATCACTTCCCAGCCCAGCTGATTCTCATCAAAGAAGATCGCACCACCACCGGTGATTCTGCGATTCATGTCAATGCCATGGGTTTGGCAGAAGTCCACCCGTATCTCTTCTTCAATGGACTGGTGAAATCCCACCAACACGGCACGGGGGGAAAACTGAAGAAAGCGGATCGTATTTTCGGTTGCCCCCTCTCCCTTCAATTCAAGAAGCGTATCATCCAGGGCCATGTTTTCAGCCGCTGTCATAGGGAGCGTGTCAAGCAATCGCCAATGCGTCATGTATGTACCTGAAGTATTTCCTACAGTCGGCCTATAGGCCCGCCCATTGTCGGTTCAACCTTGTGCAATAGGGATCAAAAGAGCCCAATATCCCAAAGGTTTCCATAGCTATCGGCATTGACCAGCCATGTCAATATCATTCCACGGGGCATGTTGATTCACGTCCCTATGCTAACAAATAGAATTGATGCCTTGACATCATTTCAGAAGATGCTATGATGCTCTTATGAGAACAACACTGACGATAGATAATGACGTATTGGAGCGGGCACGGGCCGTTTCAGCCAAACTGCGCACACCGTTCAAGGTGGTTGTCAACGAAGCACTTCGAGCTGGTTTGGACCAGGTTGAACGGCCAGCGAAACAGCGGCCCTACAGAACCAAGCCGCAGAATATGGGCCTCAAACAGGGCCACAACCTGGACAATATACAGGAGCTGTTGGTCCAGATTGAAGGCGAGGATTCCCGTTGATTCTAGTCGATGCCAACCTTCTATTGTACGCGGTAGATGCGCTTCACCCCCATCATGAGAAAGCGCGGTCATGGTGGGATGGTCAGTTATCCGGAACAGGTACCATTTGCCTGTGCTGGACGGTCCTGTCCGCATTCATTCGGATAGGAACAAATCCACGGGTATTCGAGCACCCCCTTTCCCTTGAACAAGCACTATCCCAGGTCCAAAGTTGGATCGATCAACCCTGTACGAGAGTCATCCGACCAACCGAACAGCACTGGACGGTTTTCAAACAGGTGCTCATGGAAGGTCAGGCAGTGGCAAACCTCGTGACAGATGCACACATAGCAGCGCTTGCCATTGAACATGGCTGCGAGCTGGTCTCAACCGATTCTGACTTCGCACGTTTTCCCAAATTGAAGTGGCGGAACCCCCTCACCAACCTGACATAAGCAAGCAAATCCATTCGAAAGTCAGCAAGACACCCCAAATCCCCAGCGCTTCTCATCTCTGCCCAACGACCTTTCTCAAAGCCGTATAGGCGCAATCCTTGATGGTCCCGCAAAAAGTCCCTTTGCCGTCATCCCGGACTTGATCCGGGATCCAGAAGTAGTTGAATCTACTGGATTCCCGCCTTCGCGGGAATGACAGATTTGGTGTATTCTAGACTTTTTACGAGTTCATCAATCCTTGAACCCTTGAACCCCTTCATCAGCTACCTTGGAGGAAAATCACAATCGCCCCAAAAACCCCTTGACAAGGGAAAACAATTGTATTAATACACTAGCACATTAGTTCACTATAAC
>JAZFSW010000448.1:0-2541 GCA_036446375.1 Desulfobacterales bacterium
GATCAAGGCCATAAAAAACACGCTGGGAGAAGAACTCGTAATCTTGTCCCATCATTATCAGCGGAAAGAGATTGTGGAACTGGGAGATCACAGGGGAGACTCCTTCGGTTTATCTCAAAAGGCAGCAGAAAACGCCGCCGCCCGGTTCATTGTGTTCTGCGGGGTTCATTTCATGGCTGAAAGTGCGGAGATCTTATCTCAACCCCATCAGACCGTTCAGCTGCCTGCACTGGATGCGGGATGCTGGATGGCGGACATGGCCGATGAAGTGGCCGTTGACAGGGCATGGGATGCGGTCACAGCGATAACCGGAGAAGCTGCGGTGATACCCATGGTATATATGAACGCCGATGCGGCGCTGAAGGCCTTTTGCGGCCGGCATGGGGGTGTGGTATGCACCTCTTCCAACGCCGCTGCAGCCTTTCACTGGGCATTTGACCGGGGAGAGAAAATCTTCTTCTACCCTGACCAGCATCTCGGGCGAAATACGGCAAACGCAATGGGGATCAAGGCCGAAGAGATCATCGTCTGGAAACCGGGCGAACCCCTGGGTGGACATTCGGCCGGGGCCATCGAAGGGGCAAGGGTAATCCTGTGGGATGGATACTGCCTGGTGCATACGCGATTCAAGGTGGCCCATATCGAGCAGATGAGAAAGCGGTTTCCCGATGCCCAAATCGTGGTTCATCCGGAATGCACGGAAGATGTCGTTAATGCTGCTGACGCGGTGGGGTCGACAAGTTTTATTGTGAAAATGGTGGAGAATGCGCCCTCAGGCGCAACGATCGTCATCGGCACGGAAATCAATCTGATTCAACGGCTGCATCAGGAAAACCCGGACAAGAACATACTGGATCTGCACAATTCGCTTTGTCCCAATATGTTCAAGATCAACCCGCAGAATCTGTTGTGGACCCTGGAGAACATCGGGAAGGTGAATGTAATAACCGTCCCCGAACAGATAAAGGCGGAAAGCCGTGTGGCTCTGGATCGCATGTTGGCATTGCCGGCATAACCCGTCTCCCACAGATCATGTCACCCATTTCCTGCCGCAAGGCGCCGATCTCTCCGATTCATTCCGCTAATGGGACAATCCAACCGGCGGATACGGTCATTTTGACATATCCGGTTATTTGATGTAGAAATCGGATCATCATCGCACCATCATTATTATATAGGGGAGGGTCAAAAGCCTGCCCTTTTCAGGAAATCAGGGGATTGAAAAATGGCAAATCAAACTGAAATAATGGAAACCGTGTGCAAAACAGACGCAGAGCTCTATTCGCAGTATCGGGGAAAGCTGTCCGCCGTAGCGGAACGCATCATCGAATCCTGCAACGATCAGGCCTGCTATATTCATATCGACTACGAGCCGATCCCCTCAAAAGACGCTGTGATAGAGATCATCAATCGGTTCAAGACCGTCCTGTTTCCCGGCTATTTCAGTCAGGAAAAGCTCGATCCCATTAACTTGAAGTATCATATAGGCCAAGCGATTTCCGAGCTGTTTGATCTGCTGTCTATTCAGATCAACCATTCGATTCGGCACGATTGCTTCAGATACAACAAGCCGTGCACTGATTGCGATGAACAGGTGTACGACACGGTCCTGGAATTGCTGGAATTGATTCCTTCCATACGACAGATCCTGTCAACCGATGTGCGTGCGACCTATGATGGAGATCCTGCAGCGAAAAGCCACGACGAGATTATTTTCAGCTATCCCGGCATTTTTGCCATCATGGTATACCGGATCGCCCATGTGCTCTACCGCCGGGAGGTACCCCTTCTGCCCCGCATCATGACCGAGTATGCCCATAGCGTCACAGGGATTGACATCAATCCCGGGGCCTCCATCGGCGACAGTTTTGTTATCGATCATGGCACCGGCGTGGTTGTGGGAGAAACAACGGAAATAGGGGATTCGGTGCGCGTATATCAGGGGGTGACATTGGGTGCGATCTCTCTTCCGAAAGACTCAGGGGACCAATTGCGTGGAAAGAAGCGTCATCCCACCATAGAAGATGAAGTGATTATCTATGCCGGGGCCACCATTCTGGGAGGTGACACAGTCATCGGCGCCCGATCGGTGATCGGCGGCAATGTCTGGCTGACCGAATCGGTTCCGCCGGACACAAGGGTTCTGATCGAGACACCCAAGCTCGTTTATGTATAACCCCAATTGAGCATCGAAAGGACTGCTCCTAGCATGGCATGGTTTTGGGATATATGGCAGCATCTACCGGCACAGATGGATCCTGTCCTTTTGTCTATCGGCAACTTCAAGCTCCAATACTACGGGCTGATGTATATTGTCGCCTTTGGATTGACATATCTTCTGGTTGTTTTCCGGGTTAAACACGAAGACCGTTTCGATGTATCGAAAAACCAGATCCAGGACCTTACCACCGCCATCATCCTGGGGTTGATCATCGGTGCGCGCCTGGGGTATGTGGTCTTCTACAATCTGCCCTATTATATAGCGCATCCACTTGAAATCATTCTCCCATTCACCTATTCAGATGGGATAAAGTTCACCGG
>JAZFSW010000449.1:0-4245 GCA_036446375.1 Desulfobacterales bacterium
CGGGTATCTGCTCACTGAATTCATGTCCCCCTACTATAATCGTAGAACAGACGCCTACGGCGGCAGTCTGGAAGCACGGATGAAGTTTCCAATGGAGGTCATCGATGCGGTAAAGGACGTGGCCGGCGATGATTTTGTTGTGGGTATCCGGCTGACCGCAGACGAGTTCCAGGAAGGCGGACTTACTCTGGACGAGATGAAGGTCATGGCACCTATGATGGCAGCAACCGGCAAGATCGACTACATGAGCATCAGCTCCGGCAACTATGCCACCATAGGCACCGCCATCGATTCGATGTACTATCCTCTGAACTCCTTTGTCTTTCTCGCAGCAGCGGTAAAAGAGGTGGTTGACATCCCCATCGTTGCCCGGGGCCGGATCGTCGACCCGGTCCAGGCCGAAGAGGTTCTCACCGATAGCCAGGCCGATATGGTCAGCATGGTGCGGGGCCTTATCTCCGATCCCGAGCTGCCGAAAAAAGCGATGGAAGGCCGGTTGGACGAGATCCGGACCTGCATCGGCTGTTCCGAGGCCTGCTGGGGCTCGGTCTATTTTCTCCGGGAGCTTTCTCAGGGCATCAGCTGCACCATGAATCCCACCATCGGAAGAGAAGGAAATCCGGGTTGGAGTGAGTTGATACCCGCGGCAAAGAAGAAATCGGTGATGATTATCGGCGGTGGGCCTGCCGGACTGGAGGCGGCACGGGTTGCCAGGCTGCGTGGTCATGATGTTTCCCTCTATGACCGGGGGGATGAACTGGGCGGACAGATTCGAATTGCCGCCAAAGCCCCGAACCGGGATGGATTCCTCGACCTAATCCGCTACTACACGTATCAGATGAAACTTATCGGGGTAAATGTCCACCTCAATACCGAAGTGACCGCCGATACCGTGAGTGAGCAATCTCCGGATGCTGTGATCTTTTCGACTGGATCGGTACCGGTGGTGCCCCATATCAAGGGTCTCGACAGCGACCATGTGGTTAACGTCTGGCAGGTGCTCAACGAAGACGCCGAGGTTGGAGACAACGTAGTGGTGCTTGCCGATGACGATCACATTCAGGGCTTGAGTGCGGCCGACTTCCTCGCAGATCGCGGGAAGAAAGTGGAGGTAATCTGCTGGACGTATGCTGCCGGACCAAAGATCGAACCGGCTACCCGTCAGGCCCTCTACCAGCGCCTCCTGCGAAACGACGTGACCCTAACACCCAACACCCGGGTTCGGGAGATCACCGGCAGTACCGTGGTCACAGTGAATCATTTTTCGGACAAGGAACGTCGAATCGAGGGTGTCGATACCGTCGTGATAGCCAGCGGAAACAGAGAAGACAATGCCCTATACTATGCCATCAAGGACAAGGTGCCGGAAGCATACCTTATCGGCGACGCCAACGGCGTGAGGAAAGTTCATAATGCCACCATGGATGCGGCCCTCATTGCGCGAGCGCTGTAGTGCGGAAACATGACCTTGAATTGTCCCGCTTTTCAGATACTACCAAGAATGTGAAATAGTTGGCTACCTAAGCACTGGTAAAGAAAATGGTGCCAAACAACTCAAGAAAGATATTTGTGGTCTGCATCAAAAACGAAGGCTACGCTGCCTCTCTGGAACTGCGCAAGACTTATGAAGTCATACCGGACGAGCGTGCTTCCAACCACCAGATGATTCGAGTGGTTGACGAATCCAGCGAGGATTATCCCTATCCCTCTGATTTCTTCATCTCGATCAATTTGCCAAAGCCTATCGAGCAGGCGCTATCCATAGTTATGTAGCCATGGATGCTCCTGCTGGCGATGGCTTGCCTAGCGGTTGCCTCGTATGGTTCCCTGTTGCTTTCGCGACTGTAGAATGAAATCTTCCAATTCGGGAATAACCCTTACCACCCACGCATGATTCAAGGATCCGGCGGCCTCATTTTCTTTTAGCGCCCGGTAATGGGCCAGCAGGTCGCTGGCAGCAGAAAAATCCCTTTCGGTGATTAGGCAAATCCTGGCCCGTACATAGTTGGGGATCTTCCTGGCGACAAGAATCGCATTGCCCCCAGCCTCTTCAAGGCATTCTTCAAAGAAGTCAAAATCTGCTGTTAAACCATTGTTCTTGATAATCGGTGCCTCGAACAGGTCATACACTTCTGCTGTCGACACGGCGTATAACGAAAGATCGCATACGACAGCCGGCGCATCAATGTTTTCTCTCCGTTCGATAGTGGTCTTGCTGAAACTGACCAATCGATACGCATGGTCGATTGTCCCTCTGTCTGCGAGTCGAATTTTCCGGGGCAGAAGCCGGATGTATTCCATTTGTCTGGCAACTTTTTCTTCTATCACCTGGAGATATGCGGCAATCTCGGCGACTTCCCCGGGGGTATCACCCAGCAACTCGGGGAAAAAGCATCTCGCGACACCCTTGAAAGTATCGTGTGCCGGATCCGGTCGTTTATGGTTTCTAAACAGATCGTTGATGTACGCATATTTCTGTCCGGCGGACCGAACATATTCTCCCAGCACATCCATCTTCTCTTTAAGAGACATACTCATTCTATCTACCACCGAAATGATCGGTAACGGGTTGTGGTTGACTGCCATTGCCTGACGCAACCAAATGACAAGCAATTGTTGTATCCACGCTGATCAAGAAAAAATCAAGAGAATACTTTGGCTTACGCAGCCCAGATCGGACAAACCGGAAGGAATGCCACGAAAGCACCACTGCGCTCAAGCACCACTGAGCTAAAGCACCACTGCGCTAAAGCACCACTGGCCAGGATTAACAATGTGGTATATTTAGCGGTTGACAATTCCACCCTCCATCAAGCAGTATTGATATAGGGACCCGGATGGATGGGAACCGGAATCCTCTATTTGAGCACGTTTTAGACGAGCACTTTCCACTATTGCCACGCGGGTCATATTCCGGGAGGATGAAATGAGTACCGAACAGATGAATACAAACAGCGGCGAAGTGAAAATCGTTAGAGCAACGAGCGCTTTCGACTGCGGGGGACGATGCCCCCTTAGAATTCATGTTAAAGACGGTGTCATCATAAGAATCGAAGGAGACGATGCCAAGGAGCCGGACCAGCTCAGGGCATGCTTGAGGTGCCGGGCCCTCCGGCATTTTGTTTACCATAAGGATAGACTCAAATACCCCATGAAACGGGTGGGCCCGAGGGGTGCCGGAGAATTCGAGCGAATCTCCTGGGATGAAGCCTACGATACCATCATCGAAAAACTCAATTATGTGAAAGAGACCTACGGAAACTCCAGCATCCTTATGTCCGGGGGAGGCGGCTACCAGGGCTCTCTCCATAACGGGGGGGGAGCTACCTCCAGGCTGTTGTCCCTATTTGGCGGATACGGCGGTACCTACGGGAACATCTCATCGGAAGGTGCCGTCTGGGGCGTTATGACGCAATACGGCGATGTCTATGTGGGCCACAGCCGGAAAGATATGCTCAATTCAAAGCTGATTATCATGTGGGGATGGGACCCGGCTCGAATGATTTCCGGAACCGGTACCATGATGCATGTCATCAATGCAAAAGATGCCGGTGCAAGAATCATCTCCATCGACCCCCGTTACCAGGATTCTGCAGCCACGGTGGCCGACCAGTGGATACCGGTGAAACCGGGCACCGATACCGCGGTCATGGTCAGTATGGCCTATGTCATGATAAAGGAAGACTTACAGGACCAGGCCTTCCTGGATAAATACACCATTGGCTTCGGTGCCTTCAAAGACTATGTGATGGGTGATGAAGACGGTGTTGAAAAAACACCCCAATGGGCTTCCGAGATCAGCGGCGTGCCGGCACCGACGATCGTTGCGCTGGCGAGGGAATATGCCACCACCAAACCGGCGGCCCTAATCGATTGCCAGGGACCGGCTCGTAGTTCCATGGGTGAGCAATACACCCGTTGTGCCATGACCCTGTGTGCTATGACCGGAAACGTCGGTCGCCACGGGGGCAGCGCCGGTGGCGGGCTGATGGTTATCCCCCTTGCCCATCTGTTCCGTGCCCCGGGTATCCCCGGTATGAGAAATCCTGCCGAGGCCGGAGGACCCTCGATACGCGGCACCCTGGATTTAAGGAAACGGCTGACAAAGCGCATTCACACCAATAAGGTGTTTGATGCCATCCTCAAAGGCAAAGCGGGGGGAGCGCCCTTTGATACGAAATTTGCCTGGTTTGTCGGCTGCAACCTGATCAATCAGCGGGGAAACACCAATAAGGCCGCCCGCGC
>JAZFSW010000450.1:0-5101 GCA_036446375.1 Desulfobacterales bacterium
AGATGATAGGGCGCACAATTGAAGTGCATCACCAATTGGGTCCAGGTTTCTTTCACTAACCCTTCATGCTCTTCATGTTCTTCATGGTAGAAGTACTTATCTGTTGAATGGAAAACCGTTCGAGATAGGAGACCACAACGTTGAATCTTTCTGAAGCAACACGTGAAATCATGTGGAACATATCATCCCCTTTGATGATGTATGTCCTTCTGATTATCACGGTGATTATTTTCAGCTATGGCGCATACCGGCGTGTCGGACTGTGGAAGCGGGGAACCGCGGATGCCAGGCGATTCTCCCAACCCGGTGAACGCCTGTGGATTCTGATTCAGGCGACGCTATTGCAGAAGAAGGTGTTTCGATCCCCGTATCCCGGCATTTTCCATGCGTTCTTCTTCTACTCATTCATCATTCTTGCAGTAACCACCGGGGTAATCGCCCTGGACTATGATCTTGGCTCATCGTTGTTTAAAGGGTTTGGTTATGTCCTTCTATCGTTGTTTTCGGAAGCTGCCGGTTGCCTGATTCTTATCGGCGTTATCATGGCACTATGGCGAAGGCACTGGATAAAGCCGGAGGTACTGGATACCAAAACTGTCGATACCTTATGGCTGGTCTTTCTGGCCCTGGTTGTGGTGACGGGGTTCTTATTGGAAGGGCTGAGAATTGCCGCCGCAAAAGACCCCTGGTCCTGGCTATCTCTGATAGGTCACTTGCTTTCCACTCTTCTAGCGCCGCTTTCCCTGGAAACTGCAAGAGCGGCGCATCGGTTTCTATGGTGGACCCACGCTGTTTTGTCTTTCGCATGGATCGCCACCCTCCCCTTCACGAAATTCTTCCATATTCTGGTACTACCCCTGAATGCGTTTTTCTCCAGGCTGACACCGACCGGAGAACTTGATGGTATGGATCTGGACATCTTCAAGGAAGACCAGGGTGCTGAGGCTAAGCAGGTGGCTGCGGGCATCGGTCTCACTGCCGATCTTACATGGAAGCAGAGAATGGACCTGGATGCCTGCGTGTCCTGTGGCAGGTGCGAAGCAGTTTGTCCGGCAACGGTTGCAGATCCTGCTTTCTCGCCGAAAACACTCATCGGCAACATGAGGGATCTGGTCCGACAGACCGAGGTGGATTGGACATTGAGCCCCCGCAATACAAACCATCCCGCGAAGATTGTCGGAAATGCCTTTGATGAGGACTTTGCCTGGTCTTGTCGGACATGCGGCGCCTGTGAGCAGGAATGCCCCGCCTATATCGAGGATATCGACAAAGTCGTGGGTATCAGGCGACAGCAGGTGATGATGGAAAGCCAATTCCCGCCGGAAATTGAGCAGGCGTACCGGAATATGGAAATCTATGGTGATACATGGGGGATGGGATCTGCACTGAGAGACGATTGGTCCAGAGAGCTGAAGTTGAAATCTGTTCGGGAAGATCCTGATATCGATATCCTGTATTGGGTGGGTTGTGCCGGCTCCTTTGATAGTCGCGCGCAACGAGTGGCAGTAGCATTTATCAAGGTTCTGCAAAACGCCGGCATCAGGGTCGGAATTTTGGGAGCAGAAGAGAGCTGCTGCGGCGACTATGCACGGCGAACAGGAAATGAATATCTATTCCAGGTTCTGGCCAAGAAGAACATTGAAGCCCTGAAGAAATACAATATCAAGAAGATCGTGGCAACCTGTCCCCATGGGTACAATACGATAAAGAATGAATACCCCCAATTGGGAGGGAATTTTGACATCGTCCATGCCACCGCGTTTATCGAGCATCTGATCGATGAGGGGAAGTTATCTCTTACCACGCCTCTGGACAAAACCATTGTATACCATGACCCGTGCTATCTGGGACGGCATAATGGGATGTATCAAACCCCGAGAAAGCTTCTTTCTGCCATCCCGGGATTGACCATCGTTGAGTCCGAGAAATGTGAAGATAACAGTTTTTGCTGTGGCGCCGGGGGGGGACATTTCTGGATGGGATCGTCCGGTCAACGGGTAAACGATGTAAGAACCGAACAGTTGCTTGAAACATCCCCGGAAATGATCGCATCGGGATGTCCCTACTGCCTCGTCATGCTGGAAGATGGCATCGAGTCCAAGGAGATGAAGGGGCAGGTATTGGTGAAGGATATAGTAGAAATGGTATTCGATGCACTCTAGAACGGATGAAACAGCTGTTTTCCAAATAGAACCGATTGCCACGGCGTAAAAGCACCACCGCGCAAAGGCGCCAAGACGCAAAGGTTCCTGCAAAAGAAATTCCTTTCCAGGTTTTTCTTTGCGCCTCTGCGCCTTTGCGCGAGTATTCTTTTTTTGATACCGGCCTGACCGGGTTAGGAACGTTTCCATGAAAATCATCGTCTGCGTCAAACAGGTCGCCGACATATACGTCCAAAGAGGATATGATCCGGATATAGATAGTATCGTAAGCGAGGGGCTGGTCTATATCCTCAACCCCCATGACGAAGTCGCCACAGAAGAGGCGATACGGCAGAAGGAAGTCGCCGGGGGGGGTGAGGTCACTGCTATCACCATCGGCCCATCCCGAGCCGAAGAGGTATTGCGATGGTGTCTTGCCATGGGGGTGGACAACGCCATCCATGTGCTGAATGATCGTTCGGAAAACCTCGACCCATGGGTCACGGCATCCCTTTTGGCCGATCTCATTGAAGACATGGAGTATGATCTGCTCCTGTTCGGCAAGATAGCCATCGATGATGAAATGGGACAAGTCGGCACGTTTGTCGCAGAACTGCTCGACCTCCCCGTGGTTACCGGCGTAACGAAAATTGACATCGACGAGGGAAAGGCTGCGGTTCAGAGAGCTCTGGATAAGGGAAACCGGGAAGAGGTGACCTGCCCTATTCCGGGTGTCTTTACGATCGACAAGAAGTTGAGTCGGCCACGGTATCCGACGCTTCCGATCCGGATGGTCGCTGAAACAAAGCCGATCCAGAGAATCGAGATGGAATCCCTATCGTCATTGACCCCGTCGAAGATGGACCGGGTTCGCCTTGGGCCGCCTAAACTGCGCCCCAAGAGAATCGTGATGCCGGACAGCAACCTGTCACCGGCAGACCGGCTGAAATTTGTCATGACCGGAGGTCTGGGAAAGAAGAAAGGCGGATCGGTAGGCGGTGATCCTAAGCAGAGCGCATCGAGCATTGTTGACTTCTTGAAAGAAAAGAATGTAATCGGCTCATGATCGGGCAGGTGCCAACGCCACCGTTGGCGGAAAGAAGACGATTGAATAGATGAGATCTCGCTTAGATTGGAAGAAACTAAGAGAAGGTACGTGCCCTCAATGTGGCACCGAATTTGAGCACTTCACCTTTGAACGGGTCGTCTGCAAATGTGGCTTCTCGATTAGTGACAAACGTCTGAAAGAGATCGTAATGGATATGGAAACCCAAGAGCTCGATAATGAGCTGGATAAGAAAACCGATGATTTCCTGGAAGGGTATCACTACGAAGAAGACTAGTAGCTATCTCATATCACTTCCTTCTTGTGGAGAATCATCAGAACCACTGTTCCTGTAATCAGCGTTGAAACAGCCAGGACCATCAGCGCCTGGACAAGTGTATACACATCGGCTATCCAGCCAATAAGCGGGATGATAGCAGCATACGATAGCCTTCCCACAAACGTCTCTGTGGACAGGATGGTTGCTCTCATGCTTGAGGGGGTAAGTTTATTGATGTAATCTGAAATCACTGTATTCCTGAATCCCCTGACAAATTGCTGCAGGAAACAGAATGAAAAACTGAAGATGAATACAAAACTGCTCATCAGAAAGTAGCTTGCAGCTATCATGAAGATGAGCATGGACAGAGAGACTCTCTGACCCAGCATGTCTTCTATCTCATAGGCGTATCTCGAGGATAGCGCGGCAACTGTCTGAAAAGTCGCAAACACGAAACCGAAATACACGATATCCAATCCGGTGAGTTTGAAGTAGGGTTGGTATAGCCATAGGACGGATTGATTGAAAGCATAGATGATCCCGGAATACGTAATAATCCATCTCAGTTTCTCATTGTCTAGCAGAGCCACCCTTATCACGTTCAGCAATTCCTTCGTATAGCCTTTCTCAATAATCAGTTTTCGCCTTTGCGGCTCCTGCATTGATAGCGTCAGCGGAATGAGCAGGGCGAAAAAGGGGAGCGACGCGTAGAGTGCGTATCTCAGATCTATCTTTGCGATCAGTCCACCCATCATATTTGACACTGCCAGAGCCAGCATGCCCCAGAATTGAGCGGTCCCCCATATCTTCTTGTAGGCATCTTCTCGTTTGAGGTTCTCAAGCGTATCGTAAATCAATGCAGCTGTCGTTCCGGATGTAAGTGAAACGCTGACAGCAAAGATCATTTCGGCTATGAAGAAATGGAAGAAACCATGACCCATGCAATATACAGACATGGCCACAAACAGCGTTGACCCTGCAAGGACCAGCGTCTTTTTCCGTCCCTGGATATCTGCAAAATAGCCAGAGGGGATTTCGAGAATGACCGTTGCAATAGCAAACAGAGATTGCAGCACCATTATTTCAGTTAGGCTCAATCCATTCTCCTGCCAGAACAGAACCATTACAGGAACAGCAAAGAACATACCGGATAGAACATTGTGCAGGTAGAATTTCCAGATATTGCCTTCCAATTTCTTCTTGTTGATCGCATCCATAACCTTACCTTAATTGTAGATGTTCCATGCGCCCCTGCTGGTTATCATGGCCGTCTCCCATAGCCCCACAAAGAAAAAGCCCCTTTCGGCGTTTCAGCTGAAAAGGGCTTTTCTTGATTGGCTTATTCCATCACGTCATGGAGCGTCCCTTTCAGCATACCGGTATGTCGACATCCCAAATGAGGGCATACCGATACCGGCCGGGAAATACCGGGTGACATTGATCTCATGAATGATATCAGACATTGCTGTAAACATTTTCAATTGTAGCTCCGAGACATATTTTTCGATCCGACCATAGCAGAGACCAGACAGAGGGTCAACACTATAATGGTATGGAGCCACGAAGTCAGAAACATAGCGACGTGAGCTCTAGTAGTAAACGACTTGGAGAGACATAGTGCCGAACCAAGAAGCC
>JAZFSW010000451.1:0-5019 GCA_036446375.1 Desulfobacterales bacterium
AAGAGATGCCGTCCATGGAAAAGCTCTATCGGAAGTTCAAAGGGGACAAATCCGAAATCTTCGCTGCCAGCATCGATGCGTCGGGGTATAAGGCCGTGGCACCGTTCATGAAAGAACTCAACCTGACCTTTCCCGCGTTGCTCGACCCTCAGGGAACCACCCAGCGCCAGTACAGAACAACCGGTGTGCCGGAAAGCTTCATTATCGACAGCAATGGGATTCTAGTCAGAAGAATCATTGGCCCACTCGATTGGGCGTCCCCGGAAGTGGTCAAGATGATAGGCGACCTGATCGCCGGGGCGTAACCCCGGTCCCGACCCAAGTTGATGCCTCAATTCCATTCAAGCCACAGATCCTTCTTCAGTCTTCACTAAAGCTACGCCCGGCAGATCGTCAAGACTTCCCGCTTCCCGCGTCGCCTAGGCTATGCAGGACAGGTCGCTGAAGCTTCGCAGGATAGGTCTATACAGATCAATCCATCAAAGCACTAGAGGATATAGAGAATATATCGAATGGAGAGATAGAGAATTGCTGTCCCTAAGAGGAATTTGATGGCGCGTGCAGGGAAATATTTCTGAAGTCTGGCACCGCAGTATATGCCGAAGAAACCACCCACACCGAAAAGCAATCCCAGCTTCCAGTCCGGCGCAACGGAAAGACCGGTATGAGAATAGAAGGGGGCTATGACCGTGTAAAAGATCACGCCGGCAATGGATGTGACGAAGGTCCCGAGCAATGTTGCACCGGCAATGGTGTAAACCGGGAGCCGGAAAATGGTGATTAGAAAGGGCGCAACAATAGCCCCGCCACCGATGCCGTAGGTGCCCCCGATGATACCGATGAAGAACGTAAATGAAAACAGCACGAGCGTGTTGAGCGAAAACGTTTCGCCGTAAAACGAATAGGTGTAGTGGGTGAGGGATAATTCCAGTGTTTTTATGGTGGCTCTTTCAGGCGATTCGCCTTGCTGTTCCCTTCGAATCTGCCGCGTCTCTTCAGAGAATTTTCTCTCGAGAGCACCTGTCTTCAGCTTCTTCTCACCGGCTCTGGTGGTAAGATCGTAGAGCAATCGCAGGGAAATGTAGAGCAGCACGCAACCCACAAAGAATTTGAAATGCCTCGGATCCGGGAGGTATCTTATCCTTAGAAATGCCCCCAGCCCCACACCGGGTATGGTTCCCACAAGGATGATAGTGGCCAGGGGCCAGGCCATTCTCTTCTCTCTGATATACCGGTAGATACCACTGGGGATGGCAACGATATTATAAACCAGATTTGTCGGGCTGACCGATGGACTGGTGAAGCCGAGGAAACTCATCTGGAACGGGAGGAGCAGGAAAGCTCCGGAAACGCCGCTCATGGATGTAAAGAATGATATGACAAAAGCAACGATCAGCGGGATGATCGGCGAGACCTCAACACCGGATACCGGGAAGTACATGATTCGGATGCCCCATATGTCTTGCGGAATAGACCATTTGTGATTGGAAACCAATTAGCATGTTCGACAGAGGTGGGACAAGGGGTAATTTAGGGGGAAGGTGGCGATCAGAGGCTACTGATCCACTGTTGGCATTTGAGAGTGAAGTGTTCCGACAAAGGGTCTCACACAGTCAATGAGCCCGTAAAAGTCCATTTCGAAAACAGTGGACTTTGTACGGGCTCATCAGGGGTTACGCAGCCATATGTTCAATGAGTGACTGTTTAGGCGATTTCGCTCAGGTCGCCGGGTTTCTTTTCATCCTTTCCGTGGTTGTTTTCCATTTCCTTGTAGCCTATGCCGGTGATGAATTTATTCTGGAAAGCAAACGCGGATTTTACGCGAGACGATGACGTTACGGCATTGTCTGTCAGTCTCAGGTTCATATCCATCGCGCTCAGGCCTAATCTCGAGGTGGTTCCCTGGGTCTCCTTACCGGCCATATGCAACACGGGTCCACCGGATCTTGCAGTAGATCCTTGCGAGTTCATTCCACCGAAGATCATCTGGTTGAGCTGCATTGCGCCCTGGAAAGCTGCCATTGATGCGCTGTTGCCACTTCCCTGCATTCTATTCATAAACCCTGACATACTGGATCCCTGACCATTCTCGCTGGCATTCTTACCAAATCCTCCGCCCCAGCGATTCGAGGCACTCAATCCACGGAATGAGGATGCTATGGAATTGGCATTGTTGTTCTGAGGTCTTCCGATGTTCTTCTCAGCTTTTTCAGTCTCTTTCTCAATCTTTGCAGACTGACCTTGACTCTTGATCTCGACCTTCGCATTTTCCTTCTCGACCTTTTCAGCTGTCTTTGCCGGGCCGTATCCAGGAGTCTTGGCTACATTCTTCTTAGCCTGACCCGGGGGGGCGGGTTTAGGAGCCGGGGCTTCTTTTTCCGGACCATTCGCAGCTTTAGCCGGAGCGTTGTTCCCAGGGGCCGGGGCTTCCTTTGCCGGCGCTTTCTCGTGGATGGGCTTTGCAGCCGGTCCGGCGACCTCGGCTTTTGGCGAACGCTGGCTCGAATTGCCATTAGGACTCGCAACGACAACCTGCTCCTTCACAGTGTCCACCTGAGGGGCCTTCGCCTTTACATTCGTCGTTGATTCCGGAGCTGTTTTCGCCACTTCCTGCGGGCTGATCGTGCTGGGTTTTACCGCTGTTGTTGATTCGGGCGTTGCTGTATTACGGACAACATCGCTGGATCGATGGGATCTCCTGCCATGGTGGCTACGTTGACTCCTTACACCGCTTGTGCCGCTTTCTCTATCCGCCTTCTGAGCTCCGGCTTTTCTATCTGCCTTTGAAAGCCGCTGTGCTCTGCCGCTGATCTTCACACTATCAGCTGCCTGCCGGAACCTGCGTCCTTTCCCCGCGCGGTGGTGTCGCCTGCCTGCATTCTCTGTCTGGTTGACTGGTTGCGTGCTGCCTATCGTGATTGCCGGTGCTGTGTTTGTTGATTGAATCTGCATTTTCTTATCTCCTTTGGTTAATGTTGTTTTGTCTAAGTCTGGTGAACTGTCACCTCAAGATGTGTGCCAAGTCCGGTATTCGAGGAGATAAGAATTGTGCAAGATTTGGAAATAATTGAATATAATTCTTAATGAAGCGTATGAGAGTGGGTGTAGTCGACCCAAATCAGTGAGGATTACTGGGGGGAATTACCCCAGGTGGGGATTTAAACCCCGCAGGAGATATAGGCAATTATATATCAAATAAAACAATGAGTTATACGTATGATCAGAGGTATCCATATATGGGGGGAATTACCCCACCCCGGGGTGGATCCTTCAATTGTCTGAAGTCTTGGATATCGGGGTCTCGCAGATTGGAGGGGTCTTCTGGGGCAGGAGGACTGGGTTGTCCAGTGCCGGCGATGCTCTGCAAGCAGGATAGGCAGGCGTTTGGCGGGGCTAGGCCGGCAATGTAACGACCCCGAGCTTCTTGACCTTCTCGCGCAGGTGTTTCCGGTCCATCTTGGACAGCCGGGATGCGGCGGATATATTTCCTTTGGTCCGATCGAGCAGGCTCCCCAGGTAGTTCTTTTCAAATTCTGCCTTTGCTTCTGAGAACGGCTTATCTGTGAGGCGACTCTTGCGCGGGTTCTTATCGAGTTTTTCAATGAGTGTTGGCATATCCTTGAGTTCGATCATGGGGGGGGTGGCCAGAATCACCGCCTGGGACACGCTGTTTTTCAATTCCCGGATGTTTCCCGGCCATGAGTAGCGAAACATCTTTTCCATTACCGTCGAGGAGAAGCCCACCAGGGGCCGCTCATTTTCCCTGCAGGCTTGTTCGAGGAAATACTGGGCGAGAAGGGGAAGATCCTCAATGCGGTCCCGTAGGGGGGGGATGTGGACGGGGAATTGATTGATGCGGTAAAACAGGTCTTCCCGGAATGTCTCTTGTTTCACCATACTGCTCAGGGACTTATTGGTGGCAGCAAGGACTCGAATGTCTGCCATCTGCGTTTTGGATGACCCCACACGCCTGTATTCCCCTTCCTGTAAGAGGCGAAGGAGTTTCACTTGAAAAACCGGTGTCATATCTCCGATTTCATCCAGAAAGAGCGTGCCGCCCTCGGCTTCTTGAACCAATCCTCGTTTGTCGGCAACAGCCCCGGTGAAAGCTCCCTTGCTATGTCCGAAAAGCTCACTTTCCAGCAAGGATTCCGGCAGTGCGGCGCAGTTGATCTCGACAAACGTATTCTTGCTGCGTTGGCTCAGATCGTGGATCGCCCGGGCAATGAGTTCCTTTCCTGTTCCACTCTCCCCTGTGATGAGGACAGATGCGTTGGTATTTGCCACCAGGCGAGAAAGCGTCAGGACCGCCTCGATCTCATCGGAATTGCCGATTATCCCTGGGAAATCATCTCTGCTCTTGATCCGGTCCGGGAGAATGAAGCCCTCCTGTCCACGGATCATGCCCTTCATACCGTCCAAGACATGGTCCATCTCAATCTTGGTTTTTTCCAGGTCGCGGTTCCTGTCCGATAGTTGCCGGAGATGATCCTGTTCCTTCCGGATGCGCTCTATCTTTGCATGCAGTTCTTCATGGCTGCAGGGCTTATCAATCCAATCGCACGCCCCGGCCTCGATGGCCTGCATAAAATCATAGTTCTCGGCATGGCCGGTCCATATGATAACCGCCAATTTGGAATGGGCACTTGTCAGCTCCCGTGTTAGATCAAGGCCGTTGGTGTCCGGCATACAGATATCCACAAGGGCTACGTCGAAACAGGTATTATCCGTGATGGCTCTGGCTTCGCTTCCATCGCAGGCTGTTTTCACACTGTACCCAAGTTTCTCCAGAAGACCTGACATGGCTAAGCGTAGAGCATCATCATCATCAACGATGAGGATTCGTCCTTTTGAGTTATCGTCCATAGGATCGTCTGCCTCCGGTTATGGGGTGGGGTAAAATCCCCCAGGGTTCATGACCCTATATATCGGCAGATACGCTAAAACCTTTAATTGAATGATCTTATGGATATCTACTGTGAATCACTTCATGCCGTTGACTTGAAGAAAGAACTCCGC
>JAZFSW010000452.1:0-3907 GCA_036446375.1 Desulfobacterales bacterium
TGGGCATCGGATTGGGAAACACCGGCAAAGAGCATCGGCATCATCACATTGTCAAGAGCGCTGGCTACCTTTATCAGGTTGAACGTCTGGAATATATAACCGATTTTGTGGCACCGGAGCCAGGCCAGTTCATAGGGGTCCAACGCGGCGATATCGACTTCATCGATAAAGACCCGGCCGGCATCCGGTCTATCGAGTCCGCCGATCATGTTAAACAGCGTGGTCTTTCCCGACCCACTCGGACCCATGATGGCAACATACTCACCCCGGAGCACGGAAAACTCGATATCCCGAAGGGCGTGTATCTCCTCTTGTCCCCGTTGAAAGGTCTTGCGGATGCCTATGGCCCTGACGATATGAGATGTGAGAAGTATATCGTCCGCCGATGTCAGATCTTCCTCATCGTCCATTCCATTGGAACCATCCAGTGACATATCTTGCATATCGGTTACCATACCTTTCCTTCGTTGGCTCGAGATTTAGAAGATATCTCCCCAGCTCACCACATTCAACTTCTTTTCTCTGCGCTCTCTGCGCCTCTGCGGTGAAACATCGAAGTTTCCTTTTCGATCTGACTGGTTGCTTCTTGGCCAGAGGCAGCGCTCATATCTCTCTTCCCATCGCATCCACAGGCTCCATTTTCGCAGCAATCCAGGCAGGATACAGAGCACCACCGATGGACAGTACGATCCCCGCAGTTAAGCTCATCGCAAGAATCCGCCACACCGTCTCAAACGGTACGATAGTCAGGGTTTCGCCCCCATAGAGCGACCACCCCTCGGCAATAGCCAGCAACGCACCCAGCAGAATGCCGATGAGGGTACCCCCTACCCCCTGGAAGGCACTTTCGATCAGATAGATCTTGATAACCAGTGAATCCAGTGCGCCGAGACATTTCATCGTACCGATTTCCCGGAACCGTTCCGTCACGTTTAGTACCATGGCATTGAGAATTCCCACAAAGCTGATCAGCAGCGCCAGCCCCACCATCCATCGGGTCTGAATGGTTGAGTCGAGATCGTCCGCTGCAAGGTCACCGGCAGATCTGAGCTCGCTGATCAGTTCCGATGATCCATGAGCCTGGATATTACTCTGAAGGGCATCTGAAAAACTCACGTACACGAGAAACGCGAGGGCCAGAATGATGCCAAAGGTCACCAGCATCGATCGCCACCAGCGGACCCGGATGTTGTTCCACGCGATCCGAACGGTCTTTTTCAGGGAAAGCTGGATCTGTCTTTCAGCCGATACGGCTGCATCTTCTGCTGTGGTCATCTTTTCTTCCTCTATAGATCTAAACACCGATCTCCATCCCGACGATCCTTTTCATCATCAGGGTCTTGAGATACTTCGTTACGGCAATCTCCGCCTCGGTAATATTCAAGCTGTGGGCGACGGCAAATTTTTCAACAATTTTCCTGACCGGCGTTCCGCCATCGCATGCATCGAATACTTCCCGGCCCAGCGTGTCCAGCTGATATTGCCGCTGGTATTCCGGTGGCGCGCCCAGCCATTTCTGCCACTTGCTGCGTTGAAAACGGATGAAGACCGTTACCGATCCATCTGCTTGCTCCTCAATCCGAAGGCCGGACATCATATGGGGCCGGCCATCCATAGCCGTCTCGCGTCTCAGCCCACGATCGCCTTTCCGGCCACGGTTGCGTTTCCGGATAGACCTAGACTGTTTCATGCTCTTCCTGGCTTCCAAACGCCCCTGATCGTTTCATGCTCCTCTCGACAGTTTCATGTTCCCCTGATCGTTTCCTGACCGCCACTGTTGGTTTCATGCTCCCGCCGATGGTTTCATGGCCCCGCCGGATCCCTCTGCGTCCAGTTCATCGCGCGGATAGCCTCTGAAACCAAACCCTCTTCCGTCCATACGGGGCTGATATGCTCGGCCAGGAGCAATCGATCCAGTGTTTCATCATGGGCGATCATCGCCAGGCAATGGAGGGGCTCAATTCGACCCAGGGGAAACGGGAGACGCTCCGTGCTCTCCCGTTTCAGTCCTTTAAACGAATCAATCTTCACCTCCCCTGCCCCATCAATGGGGGTTGATTTTCGCTTGCTCTTGAGCGCTGTGGTCCCCAGCCATTCCAACAGGGGTGCCTTTTCCAGCGCAGCCCCCCCCGGATAAATCTGGCATACCATCAGCTGCTGCTTACCTTGCTTGAGAACCAACGATATCGCCCCGAGATTCAATCGGCTTTCATCAATCACATACCCGGGGGGAGATTCAAAGCTCGTATCGTATACCGCCCAGCGGATCGGTGCTGTTCGGTCCGACACATTCAAAGAGGGCAACAGAATCGTCTCAGCCAATTGTTTTACATCAGGGCCGGCACCGCTATTGACAACCACCTCGATCAGCAGCTGCGCACCGGCGGAATAACCATACCAGACAGATGCCTTAGCCCCTTTCCGCGTTCTGGCTTCGGGTAGCCACAGCGTCTGATCGAAACGATCACCGGCCGGTGCATCCGCTTCGGCCCTTGCACCCTTCCAAAAGGAGCGGAGCCGTTTTTCAAGCCACCGGGCACCGTCGAAGCCCTTCGGGTCCGGCGTCCACCACTTGACTTGCACCGTGGCCTGCGCCGCATCCCCGATCATGAACGTCCCGGCTGCATCCTGGTTTTCAACCCGCAGGGGGCGCCAGTGCTCCGGGATCCTCGTCTTCCATCCCGCCCAGGCTATCAACGAGCAAGGCACGGCCGAGATTTCATTCAACGGTTTCCCTCCCAAAGGTAATTGGGCCTGACCGAAAGCCCTGGTTTTCGATAAGAGATTCGACACGAAATGAAGCTCTGCGATCATTTCCTGCCGGATTTCCCCGTCCCATACAACAGTATTGAATATACCCAATCAAGCGTTCTTTCAAGCTGCCATTTCAAGGTTGAGTATTGTCGAGACGGAGCACTAGAACGGCAGCTTAATCACGCTCTTGGCCACAAATACAATACCGAGACATAGCATCGTGATCAATCCCACCCCGGCAGAGAACCCGGCGGCCACCACAATCCGGTATTGGGGCCAGCGATCACCGAAGCGTTTCCGGAACACATAGCGCCCCAGCAGGGCCCCGAGAAACATCGGGATAATCACATGGGGCATGGACTGGTCGAGGCCCCGGATGACACCGAACACGAGAAAGATCGGCAGACCGAAATGATTGAGACCGGCAAAGACCGCCAATGCCAGTATCAGTCCCGCCCCGATAAACTCCGGACGAAAGGCATCGTGGAATGGGGTCACCACGTCACCGGGAAGGGTGGCTGAATAAATCAACCCCTGTTGAAAGGCATTCAATTCCCAGAACTGGTTGGCATAGGGAAACAACTCACTGGGCACATTGTCGATGGACCAGAGAAACTGACTGAAAGTGATCGCACCGATCACCATAATCGGAAAGATGAGAAACTCGGATTTGATCAAGGAGGTAAACTTGGTCCCTGTCAATTCCGTGGTCCGGAAGAACATCGCCTGGCGCGAGGCATCATACATCGGTATCGGTGCAAACCAGATCGCTGCTCCCTTATAGCCGGAAAGGATAAAAGTGGCCTCACGAACGAAGGGAACCGGCATCTGTTGGCCGACAATGCCTTCCATGCGGGTGGAGACATACGTAACCAAAGGCGTGTATACAAAACCGAAAAAGATCAACAGCCACAGGGGAAAGGGCGGTCCGAGCAAGGGGCCGGACAGCCTATTGATCAGCAGCCAACTCAAGGCGATGTAAATCGTCGTGGAAAAGACGTAGATACTGAGGGCGACCCACAGGGGGATATCTCCCCGGTTGGGCGGTGGTTCCAGGAAACGACGCCATTTGATCTTCGGACCGCTCTTTCCGCCCTTAAGTGCCTTAAAGAGATATTAGAAGACGATAACAGCAATGGCAAAACTCAGTCCG
>JAZFSW010000453.1:0-5323 GCA_036446375.1 Desulfobacterales bacterium
TCAGTTCAGCAAGGGTCTTATTGGCGGCAATCAGTTCACCACTGGTTGAAAAATCGATACCGTAGTGGCAGGGGTATCGATGGGGCGGTCCACTGACCCGCAGATGCACCCGCTTTACGCCCAATTCACGCAAGGCCTTTACCCTTATTCTTGCTGTGGTTCCCCTGATAATCGAATCCTCGATAATGATGACATCCTTGCCTTTAAGCACTTCCTTTATCGGGTTGAGTTTTACCCGGACACCGAAATCCCGCATGCTCTGGGTGGGCTGTATGAATGTTCGCCCCACATAATGGTTGCGAATCATAGCGGTTTCAAAAGGAATCCCCGATACCTCGGCAAAGCCAAGGGCGGCAGAGGTACCGGAATCAGGGAAGGGCATAACAATATCGGCATCAACGGATGCTTCCTCGGCCAGTCGGCGGCCATGGGCTTTCCGGGTCAGGTAGACGTTCTTTCCGAAGATCGTACTATCCGGTCTGGCAAAATAGATGAATTCAAAGATGCAGAAGGTCCTATCGGCCGCAACGGGCGGTTTGATCGATTCGATCCCATCGCTACTGATAATAACAATTTCACCGGGATCCAGTTCACGGATAAACGCTGCCTCGATCAAATCAAGCGCACAGGATTCAGAGGCCAGTACATAGCTCCCATTGAGTTTCCCGAGGCACAGGGGGCGAAAGCCATTGGGGTCTTTTATGCCAACCACTTCCCCCTTTCCGGTAAGGAGGACAATGGAAAAGGCACCCTTCAAGCGTGAGGTTGCGTTGACCAGCGCCCGTTTGAAACCGTGCTTGAAATTCTTGACAAGAAGGTGGAGAAAGACCTCACTGTCCATCGTCGTCTGGAATATCGATCCTTCCTCTTCCAGTTCGGTCTTCAGATTATGGGCGTTGACAAGGTTGCCGTTGTGCGCAACCGCATATATTTTCTTCTGATGGTGCACCACAAAAGGCTGTGCATTGCCAAGGATTGAACTACCCGTTGTCGAGTAGCGCACATGACCGACAGCACTCCCGGACCCGAGCTGTTCCAGCTGATCCATGTTAAACACATCGGAAACCAGCCCCATCGCCTTATGGGTAGTGATGCTCTGATCCCGCGCCACAGCGATACCGGCACTTTCCTGGCCGCGATGTTGAAGGGCGTAGAGTCCAAAATAGATGAGTTTTGCCGCATCGGCATGATCATAAATTCCGAATATGCCGCACGCTTCCCTTGGTTTTTCATCATCGAATATCATGATCGTCCCTTGAACCCTCAACTCGCATTATACTCCTGAATCGTCTTCACCGATAGTGCTCTATCTTTCAGGGCGGCAATGCCTTTGCACATGGCCAGCGCACCGGCCAGGGTGGTGGCATAGGGAATATTGTATTTGATGGCAGCCCGCCGGATCTCATAGCCGTCACGGCTCGTTGCACCACCCAGGCCGGTATTAATAATCAACTGGATCTCGCCATTCTTGATCGCATCCACCACATGCGGGCGCCCCAGGGACACCTTGTTGATGGTTTCATTCGAAATATCATGCGCATCCAGAAAGGTGGCGGTACCCCGGGTGGCAAGGATCGAAAAACCGATGTCACGAAACTGGGAAGCAGCAGCAAGTACGCCTTTCTTGTCATCATTTTTCACGCTGATAAATACCGTTCCGGATACGGGAAGATCGGTTCCGGCACCCAGCTGGGCTTTGGCATAGGCAGCCCCGAATTCCGAATCGATCCCCATGACTTCACCGGTGGATTTCATTTCAGGCCCGAGAAGTGTGTCCACATCCGGGAACCGGTCAAAAGGCATCACCGCTTCTTTGACAGATATATGATCGGGGATGATCTCGTGGGTAAGACCGAGTGCTTCAAGGGCTTCGCCCAGCATTACTTTGGTGGCAAGCTTGGCAAGCGGAACCCCGGTGGCCTTGCTGACAAAAGGAATGGTTCGGGACGCCCTTGGATTAACTTCAAGCACATACAGTTGCTGATCTTTGATTGCATACTGAACATTCATCAATCCGATTACATTCAGTTCAGATGCCATGGCTTTGGTGGCAGCAACGATCTCATCGAGCATCCCGGCTTCGATACTGATCGGAGGAAGCACACAGGCTGAATCACCGGAATGGACACCGGCAGCTTCAATGTGTTCCATAATCCCGCCGATGATGGTGGTTTTTCCATCTGAGATAGCATCCACATCGATCTCAACGGCTGCTTCCAGAAACTTGTCGATGAGCACCGGATGCTCCGGAGATGCATGGATGGCAAGTCGTGTAAAATTCTCCAGGTCGCTCTGGTCATATACAATCTTCATGGCCCGGCCGCCGAGAACATAGGAGGGGCGCACAATAACGGGAAACCCGATAGATGCGGCAACTGTTTCTGCTTCTTCAACCGTTACCGCCGTACCGTTATCCGGTTGCATCAACCCAAGCTTTTTCAGCATGGCCTGAAACAACTTCCGGTCTTCTGCCCGATCAATACTTTCCGGCTGAGTACCGAGAATGGGGACACCGGCTTCTGCAAGAGAAACAGCAAGATTCAGCGGGGTCTGTCCGCCGAATTGAACAATCACACCCATGGGTTTTTCTGTTTCTACGATATGCAGCACATCTTCCCGGGTGAGGGGTTCGAAATAGAGTTTGTCCGAGGTATCATAGTCAGTGCTGACCGTTTCCGGATTGCTGTTGACCATGATGCTTTCAACCCCTTCTTCCCGAAGGGCGAAAGCCGCATGGACGCAGCAGTAGTCAAATTCAATCCCCTGCCCTATTCTGTTGGGACCGCCGCCGAGAATCATTACTTTCTTTCGATCCGAGACCCTTGCCTCGGTTTCCGATTCGTAGGTCGAGTAGTAATAGGGGGTTGCTGCCTCAAATTCAGCCGCGCAGGTATCCACAAGCTTGTATACCGGCCGGATGCCAGCTGCCTTCCTGCGGCCTTCGATATCGGCCTCCTCGGTACCGGTTAAATGGGCGAGTTGCCGATCGGAAAATCCCCATGCTTTGGCCTTCTTCAACAGATCATCGGAAAGGTCGTCCTTGGCCTGGCGAATCTCTCCTTCAAGCCCCACAATCCCATTGAGCTGATGAATAAACCACGGATCGATACCGGTAATCTCATGGATGGTTTCCACCGGCATCTTTTCCACCAGCGCCCGGTGCAGGTAGAAGATTCGCTGAGAATTGGGAGTGGCAAGGTTCTGCTGGATTTCAGCAAGAAGCGTCTCTTTGTCTTTGAGGGGATCATCGACATCCGATCCCTTCCCATCGGCACCGAATCCGAACCGGCCTATCTCAAGGGATCGCAGCCCTTTTTGCAGGCTTTCCTTAAAGGTCCTGCCGATGGCCATGGTCTCACCCACCGATTTCATGGCCGTTGTCAGATAATCCTGTGTTTCCGGGAATTTTTCAAAGGTCCATCGGGGGATCTTGGTGACAACATAGTCGATGGTCGGTTCAAAAGAAGCGTAGGTTTCGCCGGTAATATCATTGGGAATCTCATCCAGCGTGTATCCTACGGCCAGCTTGGCGGCAATCTTTGCAATGGGAAAACCGGTTGCTTTGGAGGCAAGGGCCGAGCTGCGCGATACCCGCGGATTCATCTCGATAACCACCATCTCCCCGTTTTCCGGATTCACGGCAAACTGCACATTCGAGCCACCGGTGTCCACACCGATTTCCCGCATAATGGCAATAGAGGCATTGCGCATCTGCTGGTATTCTCTATCGGTTAAGGTCTGTGCAGGAGCTACGGTTATGCTGTCTCCGGTGTGCACCCCCATGGGATCCATGTTTTCGATAGAGCAGATAATGACCACATTGTCATTGTGATCCCGCATAACTTCCAGCTCATACTCTTTCCACCCAATGATGGATTCTTCAAGCATGATCTGACTGTTAAGACTTGCATCAAGACCGGATCGTGCAATCTTCTCCAGATCTTCGGCATTATACGCCACGCCACCGCCGGTGCCCCCAAGGGTAAAACTCGGGCGAACGATAATGGGAAACCCGAGCGTGTCCACAATGGCGTGAACTTGCCCCATGGTGGTTGCGATGCCGCTTTCGGGGATGCGGAGTCCGATATTGCCCATCGCCTTGCGGAAAAGATCCCTGTCTTCTGCCTTTTCAATGGCAGCACTGGACGCTCCGATCATCTCAACCCCGAACTCCTCCAGCGCCCCCGATCGGGCCACCTCAAGCGCGGTGTTCAGCCCGGTTTGACCGCCAATGGTCGGCAGCATCGCATCGGGCCGCTCTCTTTCAATAATCTTTATAACCACCTCTGGGGTAACCGGCTCAATATAGGTCCGATCCGCCATTTCAGGATCTGTCATGATCGTAGCAGGATTGCTGTTAACCAGCACCACCTGATACCCCTCTTCTTTCAACGCCTTGCAGGCCTGGGTACCGGAATAGTCGAACTCGCAGGCCTGGCTGATGATGATCGGCCCGGCACCGATGATGAGGATCTTGTCAATGTCTGTGCGTTTGGGCATGGTCTATGGGTTGCCTTTCTTCATCATCTGGGAAAACTCATCAAACAGATATCGGGAATCGTGGGGACCGGGGGATGCCTCGGGATGATATTGCACGGCAAAGATGGGAAGGCGGGTGTGTCTGAATCCTTCCAGCGTGGAATCATTCAGGTTGATATGGGTAATGTCGATGTCCTTTTCGGGAAGGCTATGGATATCTACAGCAAAACCATGGTTCTGGGAGGTGATTTCAATCTTACCGGTTGACAGATTCTTTACCGGTTGATTGGCGCCCCGATGACCGAATTTCAGCTTGTAGGTCTTTCCCCCCAGGGCAAGACCGAGGAGCTGGATCCCCAGGCAGATGCCAAAGATCGGTCGGTAATCCAGAAGGTTCTTGATGGTGTCGACCGCAACGGTGACCGGCTCCGGATCTCCCGGCCCGTTTGAAAGAAAAATGCCATCGGGTTCCATGGCCTCTATCGTGTCCGCATGCGTCGATGCGGGCACCACGATGACTTCACAGCCCGCAGTTTCCAGCCATCGAATAATATTGTATTTAATTCCGAAATCAAGCGCGACCACGGAAAATTTCTCCCCTCGATGCCGCCACATGCTCCGGTCTTGAGATCGCGCATCGGCCGGGTAATAGTGTGGCCTGTCCCTATCCCAAGCGTAAGGTTCGACCGTGGTCACCTCTTTGACAAGATCCCGCCCTGCCATCGGGGGGATGCTTCTGGCTCTATCCACCAGCGCGGAAGGATCCAGCTCCTCGGTAGACAGGTATGCACGCATGGCACCGGCATCTCTGATATGCTTGGTGAGAGCCCGGGTATCGATTCCC
>JAZFSW010000454.1:0-2067 GCA_036446375.1 Desulfobacterales bacterium
GACACAAGCATGGTTGATCCATCGCCGATGAAATCACGGAAGGCATGGGTCGGATGTGTTGGGAATCCCCTATCCTGCAGGACATGATTCAGAGCGTCTGCAAGGTCTTCCTGGGTATCAAGCAATGTTCCATCCAGATCAAAAATGACAGCCCTATACGTCACGATAATCTCCTTGGATCTTCATTGACTTGGAAGACGTTCACACCAACCGTGCGTAGATATATTGCTGCTCAATTCTCCTGGGTCACCTGTCTCCTACTATGGCATATACGGCGTGGGGTTCGGAACCAGCTGAAAATCTAGAGCCGGATGGGCCATTTCAATGAAATCGCAGAGCATGGGGCGTGTGTCCCGGGGATCCATGATCTCCTCGACGTTAAATGACTCGGCGGTACGGAAAGGGGATGCCAGCGCCCGGAGCTTTTTTTCGATTTTTTTCTCTTCGGCTTCCGGATCGTCCGACTCAGCGATGACGCGTTTATAGGCAGCAGAAACCCCACCCGAGATATGCATCGAGCCCCATGCCCCGGAGGGCCAGGCTACGCGCTTGAACACCCCGCTGGGCCGATCATGGCATTGACCGGCCACACCGTATAATTGACGGATAATAATGGATATCCAGGGCATACGTGTGCGATATGTGGCACAAAGCATTTTGGCGCCTGCCCTCAAAATCCCCTGTTCCTGATCCTTTGGTCCTGACGTGAATCCCGGTTCATTGGCGAAATAGATCATGGGCAGGTGAAAGGTATCGCACAGTTGCAGAAACCGGATCACCTTGGCACCTGCGGCCACATCCATTGCGCCACCCAGATGTTCGTGGTTGTTTATCATTGTTCCTACGGGGTAGCCGTTAATCCTTGCCAGCCCGACGATTCTTGACATACCATAGAAGGGCGTGAGTTCAAAAAAGGACCCTTTATCGAAGACAGCATCCAGTATCTCCTCGTATTCGTACCCAAATCGTCTATCTCGCGGAACGGCGGAAAGAAGCGATTCTTCCCTGCGGTTGGGATCATCGCCGGTTTCGACCCGGGGCGGCATCTGCCATACATTGCTGGGCAGATAGCTGAGGAACTGCTTGATCTGATCGAAAGCTTCTTCCTCGGTATCAACCAGGTTGTCAATAACACCGCTTCCATATACCTGGGTGCGGTAATCGCCCAGATCTTCCTTAGAAATGTCGATCCCCAGAGAAGCTTTTACCACCGGGGGGCCGCCGGGAAAAACCTGACTGATATCCTTTACCATCACGCTGAAATGGGAAAGACAGGCATCGACCGCTGGGAGTCCTGCGACAGAACCTAGGGCTGCTGAAACCACCGGGGCGGTGTTTAGAAGCTTCTCAATGCCAGGCGTGCAATGATTGACGGGAATATACGTGCGACCGATCCCTTCAAAAGTTCTCACACTGCCGCCGGTGGCATCGAGAAGCCGAATATAGGGCAGTTTCCAGTCCAGGGCCATCGTCTGAGCAACATTCCCCTTTTGACCCACACTTTGGTCGCCTGCGTGCCGAACGGTGAAATCGCCGGCACAGATCACCGCCTTTCTCCCGTCAATGGTGCAGTGACCGATCACTGCACTTTCCGGTCTTACGTGCACGAGTTCATCGTCTTCATAGGTTGCGTGCCCGGCCAACTCACCGATTTCTTTAAAGGAGCCTTTGTCCGGCAGCAGCTCCAGACGTTCCCGCACAGTGAGTTTTCCCCGCTTACGCTGCTCCTTAATCCCTCGCTCACCACCCATCTGTGCTGCGAATTCCTTGCGTCGATTCAGCTCATCGATCTCCGGTTGCCATACCATGAAAACCTCCTTATAATTGCTGGTTCACGTGTTCAGGGTTTCCCGCCCGGGCGGGATTCAGGCCAGCCTTTGGCTGTGACAATCTCTTTAAGAGCCCTATCCTGTCTCAGTAAAAGTCCGAAGGACGCAAACCTGACACCCGACACCACTATCCGCACTGTTTCTTCTGCGATCAGACGCATCGCTCTTCAGACCGACCTCCTAGCATAACGCAACCATGCTCTGCTAGGCCGCAAGCGGTCCCATCATCAGGTCGGCA
>JAZFSW010000455.1:0-4073 GCA_036446375.1 Desulfobacterales bacterium
GTAGCTATCAGGAAATCCTGGAGGATAACTACCGCCAACACCAACTCATCGCGAAACAGCAATCCGAGTATTCGCAGACACTGAAATCCGAAATCTCCCGCCAGACCGCCGAACTAAGAACGGTCAATGATCAGCTGACACATAATGTTGCCGATCTCATTGAGGCACGGGAAGCAGCAGAATCAGCCAATAGAGCAAAAAGCGATTTTCTCGCCACGATGAGCCATGAAATCCGCACGCCCATGAATGCTATTGTCGGCATGGCACATTTACTGGGACGAACCACGCTCACCGCCAAACAAGATGATTATCTGAATAAGGTGATATCAGCATCCCAAAGCCTGTTGAGGATCATAACCGATATTCTGGATTTCTCCAAAATAGAGGCAAGGAAACTCGATATTGAAAACATCGCGTTCGACCTTGACGGGGTTTTGAGCGATCTATCGAATGTCATCAGCATAAGGGCCGAGGAACAAGGTCTGAAACTGATTTTCAATACAGATCCGGCAGTACCGATCAAACTGATAGGCGACCCCCATCGACTCGGTCAAATCCTGCTGAACTTAGCCGGCAATGCAACAAAGTTTACCGAAGCAGGTACCATTGAGGTCATAACCGAATTGGAGGAAGAAAACGACAGCAACGTCGTGCTCAGATTTTCCGTATGCGATACCGGCATTGGACTCACCCAGGATCAGATTTCCCGGCTCTTTCAGGCCTTCACACAGGCCGATGGGTCTACGACGCGCCAATATGGAGGTAGCGGGTTGGGATTGGCGATCTGCAAGAAGCTCGTGGAATTGATGGGTGGCACGATCGGTGTCGAAAGCGAACCGGGTAAAGGAAGCACCTTTTTCTTCACAATAGGATTCGAACGCCAGTCCAGCGATAGACGAAGGTACCGCCTGCCTTCGATAGATCTGAAAGGGATGCAGGTTCTGCTGATCGAAGACCATGGAGCTGCTGAGAAAGCATTGCGAGGTTTCTTAGAATCTTTTTCCTTCATCGTGACGACCGTTGACAATGATGAAGAAGCTGTGGGTGAACTCAGAAAGCTTCAGGGAGCGAACGCACGATATCAGCTCGTGATTATTGATCGCGAAATGCAGGATATGACAGGGCTTGATGTAGCAAGACAGATCAAGAAGGATAAACAGATTCCCGATATGCCGATGATCATCATGCTTCCTGCATCCTCCGGCAAGCGTGAGATAGAGGAAGCAAAAAGTGAGGGCATCGAAGGATACATGATCAAGGTCGTATATCGGGACATATTATTTAAAACCATTGTTTCACTATTTGAAAATGAAAAACCGGATGAGGCGACCCCTACGGTCCTGGACCCACCCCATGATGTCACTGATTGTCTCAACGGTGCACAAATCCTCGTTGTCGAAGACAATGAAATCAACCAGCAGATCGCCATCGAATTGCTGGAATACGAGGGTGTAGATGTTACTACAGCTGACAATGGGGAAGAAGCGGTTCAACTGCTGAAAGAATCGGCCGACAACGACTACGATGCGGTGCTCATGGATCTCCAAATGCCGGTGATGGACGGATTTCAGGCCACCGGTTTCATACGGGAGATGTCCCGTTTCAAGGACTTGCCAATCATCGCCATGACGGCCCATGCCATGACAGATGATCGAAGGAGGTGTCTGGCCGCCGGAATGAACGATCATGTGGCCAAACCGATTAACCCTGCAGAATTGCTGTCCGTATTATCTAGCTGGGTGAAACCGGATAACGACCGGCATCAAGATTCAGTACCTCTCCCCACAAAACCGGAAAAGAGAACCCCACAATCCGATATGCCCCCTCTCAGGGGTATCGATACAGTGGCAGGGGTAGCCAGAATTGCCGGAAACACAGACGCTTACAGGAAAATACTCCTCAAATTTGCTGCCCACAACATCGACGCGGTTGAACTGATTTCAGAAGCACTACACCAGGAGCAATACGACGAAGCCGAGGGCATGGCACATGCGATTAAGGGTGCAGGAGGTAACCTCGGTGCTGATGCGTTGTACCGGAGTGCGGCTGATCTGGAAAGCGCCATCAGACAGAAAGAAACAGCGTCCATAGAAACGCTGATGGACCCATTTGCATCGTCTCTTTCTGAGGTATTGTCTTCTATTGATACCCTCAAGCCGCCTGTCAAGGATTCAGGCGAGGACACACCTGCTTTGGCCCAGCCGGTATCAGTTGACCCATGTGAGGTCGAACCGATCCTTGCTAAACTATCCGCAGCTATACAGGATGATATTTCCGAGGCGTCCGAGCATGTGGACATATTGCGTACACTGCTTGCAGGATCGGACATGATGCAGGACGTCGAGAACATCGACGCCGGCATCACCGCATATAACCCAGCCGGCGCATCGGAGGGCTTGTCACAGCTCGCAGGGAAACTGGATATTCAACTGGAAGAGGACTGACAATTGAAAGGTGACAAAACACATCGAATCCTCGTCGTCGATGACGTCGTTGAGAACATAGATATTCTTATGGCAACGTTAAAGACCGAGTATAAGATCTCGGCAGCAACAGATGGCGAGAAGGCACTGGAAGTTGCCAACTCCAAATCCCCGCCGGACCTGGTTCTGTTGGATATCATGATGCCGGGGTTGGATGGTTATGAAGTGTGTCGGCAGCTGAAATCAAATGAAGCGACGAAGAATATACCGATTATCTTTCTGACTGCACTAAATGAGGATAAGAACGAGGCGAAAGGGCTACAACTTGGGGCGGTCGACTACATTGCCAAACCGTTTAATCCGGATCTTGTCAAAACCAGAGTTCGCAACCATTTGGAGCTCAAAGACCACCGGGATCATCTGGAAGATCTTGTCAGAGACCGGACCTCCCAGCTGCACGAAGCAAATGAGAAAATTAAAACAGCCTCTCTCGACACCATCTACCGTCTGGCAAGGGCAGCAGAATACAAGGATCAGGACACCGGCGTTCACATCAGGCGGATGGCGCACTATGCAGTGGCGCTATCCCGGGAATTGGGTATAGACGAGGACCGGGTGGAATCCATCTCCTATGCCGCCCCCATGCACGATATCGGCAAGTTGGGGATTCCCGATCACATACTGTTGAAACCGGGCGCGCTGACCGAGGAAGAATTTGCCATCATACAGCAACACACCATTATCGGTGCGAAGATCCTGGCGAATTCCGATTCTGCTTTTATCAAGGAAGCCGAGATCATCGCTCTTGCCCACCATGAAAAGTGGGATGGCAGCGGATATCCACACAAATTGAAGGGAATGGACATTCCATTGGTTGGGGGCATTGCTGCGGTTTCCGACGTGTTTGATGCGCTTACCGCCAGACGTCCCTACAAGGAGCCTTTCTCTGTCGAGAAGTCTCTTGGCATCATCAAAGAAGGCCGGGGAAGTCATTTCAACCCCGATATCGTCGACGCTCTTCTCAATATCGTGGATGAAATCGTATCCATCAAAGAACAATTTCAAAACCAGGACGGTGACCTCCCTATTCCGGACGAGTTGGAATACCGCACGGACCGGTATACTGCTGACGACAAGAATGTGAATAAACGTTGATGGCGTCGTAAAAAGTCTCCATCTACGGCGTTATAGCGTTTGGCCAGATGTTCGACATACGGCATGTATGCCTTCACCCCTAGCCAACCACTATGCCTTGTATATGAAGATTTCTACTTAGCCATCGGTTAGACTTTTTACGAGTTCATCAACGTTAGCGGATCGCTGTACTTGCGCCGGTTCATTTCCGTTGACATTTATAGAACCATCATGTAGGAAATCGTGACGATACGCAAGAAACGGTGTCTTAGGGCTCACGCAAAAATAAATTCACATTCTTGGCGCTGATGCATCCCACCTGACTGCGTTGAGAAAACTCGGAATATGCCCGATATTCCTGCGTTTCCTCGCCTTGTCAGCTGGGCGCCTCAACGCCACTCATCTGTAAACTTATTTCTGCGCGAACCCTTAGGGGAGAATGATGACGAACTGGATTTCACAGATTAGCTTTGAACGTAGCGCATCTCGCATGATGAGGATGTCAAGGGCTTGGTC
>JAZFSW010000456.1:0-8386 GCA_036446375.1 Desulfobacterales bacterium
ATTATTCTGTGCTAATCCGTGGTGGAATTGTCCTTACTTTTAGGAATTCACCACGGAGAAGGCAGGGAGGATTGCTGAGAATCCGAGGGGTGTCTTGCGTGACCGCGAGAAAGGAGGATTGAAGATGCAGGTTGGTTTTTATTTTGATCAGACCCGGTGCACGGGTTGCAACACCTGTCAGGTTGCCTGTAAAGACTGGCATGACATACCCGCCGGACCCGAGCATCGGATGCGGCTGAAGTATATCGAAAAGGGGACGTTTCCGGATGTGTATGTCGGCCATCTGATTCAGCCGTGCTACCAGTGTGTCGATCCGGTTTGCGCTGCGGCCTGTCCGGTGGACGCGATTAAGAAGCGAGCTGAAGATGGAATCGTTGAAACAGACAGCGCCGCGTGTCTCGGCAACGAGGCCTGCGACGAGAAATGCCTGAAGGCCTGCCCGTATGATGCACCCCAATTCGGGCCTGAATCCGGATCAAAGATGCGTAAATGCGATTACTGTCTGGATCGACAGCTAGAGGATAAGATGCCGATATGCATTGAGTCCTGCCCGACCAGGGCGCTGGATGGCGGATCCCTTGATGGACTGGAGAAGAAATACGGTGCAACCCGGGAGGCGGAGGGTTTTGTCTATTCGAAAAGAACCCAGCCTGCCATTACTTTTAGGCCAAAGCCATCGTCTTGATCGCCCTTGGTGCAGAGGGACCGATGATTCGCTATCTCCCCTGGAATTTGGGTGGTCGTTTCTCCAGGAAAGATGCCACCCCCTCCTTGAAATCCTCCGTCTGGAAACACAGATTGTTCATGGACAGCTCAAAGTCCAATTGACCCGGGAGATCGGAAGATGCATGTCCTTGATATAGGGCTCTCTTGGCCAGACCCATGGCAATCGGGGGGCCGCTGGCGATGCGTCCAGCCAGCGCCAAGCTCTCTGTCATCAGGTCATCGTGGGGAACCATTCTGCTCACCAGGCCCATCTCAACGGCCTTTTCAGCATTAATCATATCACCGGTGAAGATCAGCTCCAGTGCCTTTTCCGTACCGATAAGTTTGGGCAGGAAAAATGTGCTGCCCACATCAGGCACTAACCCTCTCCGGACAAATACCTGTGAGAACTCGGCCCGGTCGGAAGCGATCCGGATGTCGCAGGCCAGTGCTATCCCGAAGCCACCACCGGCTGTGGTGCCATTGATCGCACCGATAACCGGTTTTTCCAGCCGTCGCATCTGAAGTGCCACCGATACAATGGAAGGTCCACTGTTTACCAGGCCTTCCATACCGGGATCGCCTGTCGCAATGCTGGAAAGAGCGGTCATGTCCGCACCGGAAGAAAACCCCCGGCCGCTTCCGGTGAGTATCACCACCCGGACATCCCGATCACTACGCGCGTCATTGAGGGCCTCGGTTACCTCTATACCCATCTGATGATTCCATGCGTTCAGGGTGTGGGGTCTGTTGAGCGTAATGGTCTGAATACCTTCTTTCTTTTCAACAATGATCGCCTCGTGGCTCATTTCTTCCTCCATCAGATAGTATTGCTGTCAAGCAAATGAAATATCCGAGCCTGGGATAGGGCTCTATTCTGCCTTTAAGGGATGGGCATTACGAGAACACATCTGTTGCAGCTATGCACGGCTTCTGTGGTCATAGAAGTCAAGCGCATTTCGCAGGGCCAGCGCGCCGCCGTCAAGAGAAAGAAAGGCCGGCACGCCGATATCCCGAAGTTTCACCACGGCATCCCGCAGGTCCATCGGTCGATCCGACATTCCGGTGCTGATGATTACCGATATCGGTTTGGCTGTCCGCTTCCGCAGATCATCGAGCATCGCCACATCCCGGTCGAACTGTTCTGTTCCGCGGGAAAAAGATCCGATCATCATAATCAGCAGCAGATGTTCCGTGTGGGCATCCTGCTCCAGGATATCCAGGATCCGCTTCATCTGAAGACGATTCACATTGCCGGTATCGATGGGGTTGCGATATCCCCCGCCGATAAGCGTAAAGAATGTTTCCAGCTCATCGTAGGATTCCTGTGTCAAGGGGGGAACCTTTAGTCCTGCTTCGGAAAAGATGTCGGCAATGGCCACGGACTGTCCCCCGGACCCGCCGGTAATCCCTATCTTTTCAGCCCTGACCGGTGGAAGATAGAGCAGGGCTTTCAGGGTGTCGATAAGTTCCTGCAGATCTCTTACGGTTATCGCTCCGCATTGCTTGATCGCCGAATCCCAGATCCCCTGGGGTACTGCCAGAGAGCCGGTATGGGAAGCAATCGCCCGGCCTCCCTCTTCGGTACGGCCCCCCTTCCAGATGACCACCGGTTTTTTTGCAGCAACCGTTTTCAGCATCGTCAAAAAGCGTCTGCCGTCCCTTACGCCTTCCATATACATACCGATAGCTTCAATCCCAGGATCCTGACCATAGTATTCAAGATAATCCACAGCATCGAGAGCAATACCGTTTCCGAAACTGACCGACTTATTGGTATCGAGTCCCTGCTGGTACGCCGCCGCGGCAAACGCGATGGCATGGGTGCCGCTTTGGGATATGAGGCCTACGGGTCCGCTGAAACCAGTGGGTTGCCTACCGATCTGGCGTATGCCGGCCCCGGGGCTGTAAATGCCCATGCAATTGGGACCGATCAGATGGAAATCAGCCGCAGCAGCTTTCTCTGTGAGGACCTTTTCCAGCGTAACGCCTTCTTCCGTATCCGTTTCGGCAAAACCGGAGGTGAAGAAATGCGCTGCCGCCACATCTTTTTCGATGCACGCATCGAGAATTATGGGAGCCACGGGTCTGGGAACCGCTACAATCACCAGATCAACCGGCTCCGGGATATCCATAAGGCTGGGATAATTTTTTACGCCGAGGGCTTTGATCCCGTCCAATTCATTGGGGTCTAATTGAACTGAGTAGAGCTTCCCCTTGAATTCGCTCTGTCCCTTCAGCCACATGTAATCGGAGATGCCTTTGTCTCCCACCACCGCTACACATTTGGGATTGAACGCCCTATCCAGTTTCTTGAAATCAGGTATCATCTTGGGTATTGCCTTTCGAATTATAGCTCACAACGGGTGACCGTTATGCCATTTTCTTCAGAGAATTCAACCAGCGCAGCGTTCTTTGAAAAGGAAGGTGAGCCGCTGTAATAGGTCATCGGTTGCTCGCAGAGGCATCTGAAGGCGGGGACATGTCCCAGAGCAAGATAATCCCATTTCAGATCGACAACCTCGCGCTCGGTGATATGATAGCTTGGGAAAAGGGGCGGCTTCTTGCCAACAAAATAGCCATGAGCCACGGCAATATTCCAGTTTCCGTTTATTTCCGGTTGGGGTATCCCCGCCAGTGGAAGGACATCCTCTTCATCACTATCGATGGATTTTCCCCACAACGACACCCCGAGCTCCGGCAATTGAACCATCTCGCCATCTTCGCCCTTGAAGATCTTGATATTGGAGCATTCCTGCCAGAAATCGAATCGGTCGTATACGGATCCCGGTGTATAGCAGTCGTGATTGCCCGCAATGATAAAGACAGGGCATGGTGCGTCCTGCAGTCTATCTGCGGTATAACGAACCAGATCCTCGTTGACCCTGTTGTGGTCAAAAAGGTCGCCGGCAATAATGAGCAGATCTGCCCGGTATTGCGTTGACAGTGCAAGGGTGCCTTCAAGACTCTCCCGGTCTTTATCCCCATTATTGCTCAAATGAAAATCTGATGTATGTAATACCCTAAGTGCTTTTCTGCCCATCTATTCAGTAACCTCCTGTAATATATACATCCGCTTCCCCATCCTTCACCGGTTGCGGATCGAGAAGTATGATATGTTTCAACCACCGAGTCAAGGGAATCTTCCTTGACACTACAGACCGTTTTCTCTATCCTCCTTGCCTGTGTGCCTTCAAGACAGAGCGGGATTGAGGGCTGAGTTTGGCAGCAAAACGAATACTTGACAGGATCTATCCCGCTGAAGACGGGATCTCCGACAAAACTTACAGGATTGTTCACGGGAGCACCGACTCTGACCTTCAGCCGGGCGCTCTGATCGGAGAAGGAACAATACATGGTTTCAGGTGTCGGGTGTCACGTGTAGGGCTTCGAAGAGATTACACAGCCGAAGGCTGTCCTGACACCCGAACACTGAAACCTGTTTGACGTATTTTCACAAAAGGATGCCAGAAACCCATGAAATCACCAGAACGAAGAATAGAAGAATACCATATCACGGAAGAGCCGTACTATCTGCCGATCAAAGACGAGGTGGATCTATTCAAGGCAGCCTTTCAATCGAAAATCCCTATCCTTCTCAAGGGGCCGACCGGTACGGGGAAAACCCGGTTTGTCGAATACATGGCGTATATGCTTGGGTCTGACGTCAGCCGGTCCTGCGCAGGGAAAGAAACCACATTCCCCCTTATCACCGTTGCCTGTCATGAAGATTTAACAACATCGGATCTGGTCGGGAAATTTCTGTTGAAAGGCGATGAGACCCTCTGGGTGGATGGCCCGCTGACACGCGCGGTTAAGAACGGGGGTATCTGTTATCTTGATGAGGTGGTTGAGGCGAGAAAAGACACCACAGTTATTATCCACCCGTTATCGGACCATCGCAGAGTTTTGCCGATAGACAAGACCGGCCATATCATTGAAGCTCATGAAAACTTCCTTCTCGTCATCTCCTACAATCCCGGATACCAGAGCTCCATGAAGGACCTGAAGCAGAGCACCCGGCAGCGATTCATGGCCATCGATTTCGGGTATCCCTCCCGGGAGCAGGAAACCCAGATCATCCAGCATGAAAGCGCCATCAGCAAAGAGATCGCAAAGGAATTGGCAAAACTCGGCGAGAAAGTGAGAAACCTCAAGGGTCACGCCCTGTCTGAAGGTGTCAGCACACGGCTCTTGATCTATGCGGGGCGCCTCATCGGTGAGGGGATTCCTGTTAGACGGGCCTGCGAGATAGCCGTCAGTGCTTCCCTCACAGATGAGGAAGAGGTACAGAAAGCGATTTCAGATGTGATTTATGCGATCTTTCCGTGAATTGAAAGCAATTGACATGGATCCGCAGACCTGCCCGCCATTGGCTTCGCCTTCAGGCGAGGCGGGCGGGTTACGCAGATTTCCACAGATTAGAGAAAGAGTGAAAGATAAAGGGATTGGCATAATTATTGATGTGGCGATGGCGGGGCATTAAGCGTCTGGCAGTGAGCACCTCGAAGCGGATTGTCACAATGACATAGCAAATGCATGTATTGTTTTTGATCTGCGTCAATCTGTGTAGCCCGCCCGCCTCGCCTGAGCGAGTCCAGGCTCGCGATGGCGGGCAGGTCTGTGGAGAATAGTCTTTGGTGAACACTGATCAAAGGAAAATGAAATTACTTCTGGATGGGGAAGCGTATAATCGGTGGCGCATCCTCGGAAAGAAGATCCAAGAGGAACCGTCCGCACCCCCTTCCCCAACCGCCGGTTCAAGATCTGAGCTTTACACTGCATTTTGCCAGGCCTGCCCGGCGGTCCTGAAAGAAGGATCGTACGATCATCTGAACAACTGGGGCGAACAGGGCCTGGAGATTGCTGCGCGATCTTTGCCTGTAGCCGTGGAATTCTTCCGGTCCACACCGGTATTTCTTCGTTCCGAGTCTGTCTCTCACCTGAGAGCCTGGGCGAGTGGTGTCATGCAGCTACTCACCTTGGGAGACAAAGGAGAGCCTGCCGCCACGGCGTTTTTCGCATCCAGCGCGGAATTGCTGCAGTTTATGACCTTTCGGGAACTTCGGGAATGGACAAGAACAGGTCTTTCCCTTGCGAGGATGTCCGCGAATCTTGCCGGTGAGTACTTTTCCATTGTACCGGACGGATTGGATCAACTCTACAGTACCGAATGGCTGAGGATATGCAAGATCGGCGCCCCTCTGGCCAAAACCCATCCCGGAGAAGTGCTGGTTCTTTTTGAAAAATCGCCGTCCCTGCTTCTGAAAATAAGCCCGGCGGTGAGAAACAGCGTGCTTGATGCCGCTCAGATTGAAGTTTCCGCCAACCCGGCAACTGTTAACGCTTTTCTACATGAAACGGTGATGGCCCTTCGGGGTCTGCTCTATCCCACTCAGGAAATCGTATTGGCCTATCAGTACCGTATCGGGGAGATCTCCCTGCGGGCTGCCCGCTGCTACATGAATACGGTGGGTCGGATTCTCGACCGTATGGACGAAACGTTCCTTCCCCAATGGATCGAGACGGGAGTCGATGTCCTCAAGACAGACATCGAGCAGGGAATCCGGTATTTTTCTCTCCGATCATCCGCATCAGGCAGAGCGCTTTCGAAATGGGAAAATGCCGTCTTGCTGGACGATTTCCAGCAGCAGCTCTCCCTCTTTTCACATGCACTTTCGGGTAAACGGCTGGAGGTAGAAACCACCGATGCGTTAACTGAGGGAAGTGATCCCTCAAAGAGACAACTCCCAACCGGAAACGGCGAGAAGGTTTATCTTCCACCCTATACAGCTGATGGCCAGGATCGTGAAGCCAATTTTCGGCAATACAAAATGGCAGCAGCACATCAAGCCGGATGTGTAGCATATGGGACCTTTGATGAGAAGCTATTGGAAATACTCTCGCGCCTTGAAGCACTGGCATCCGGTGAACTGGCAATGGACATATTCTCTATTCTTGAAGATGGACGCATCGATCGGTTACTCGGGGAGGAATATCTCGGTCTCAAACAGGATATGGATGTCGTGCTTTCACAAGCGATGGAAGAACGACCCGAACCATCGGCGCTTCCCCTTCACAGCGCCCTGGTGGAAATACTGCTCCTGAGATCCACGGGGTATTTGGTCGAAAGCAATCTTCCCGGAAAATGGTTGGCGTATGTGCGGGAGATGGATGAAATTCTGGCGCCATATGAGCAGGCATCGAGCGTCTGGGATATCTATATTCTTTCCCGCAGGATCTATGATTATATAAGCCAGCTTCCGGACAGCAAATCTTATCTACCTTCGATGCCCATACCCTATCGGGGAAGATTGGATCCGGCGCTTCTGTCCGGACCCCGGTCCCTGCAGTCACTGCTCGGCAGGATTACCGGTGGGGCAGATGCCCCGGGAGGGGTTCTTCCCATGCCGTTGGAAGAACTCCGGGTGCTCATTGACAAAATAGGTATCCCGTCGAATCTGAAGCTTTTCGAAGACACCGGGTCGGATGCCAAAGGCCTCTATATCTCTGATCTTAACGGCGTGAAAGCAAAAGGACAGGGGTCAAAGCCTGGAGCTGCCGCTGAGAAGCAGGAATTGATGGCCCTACTTCAGGGCCTCGCACAGGATACGGGAGCAAAAGGGCCCTTCCATTATGACGAATGGGATTTCCACGCCAAGTCCTATCGCAGAAAATGGTGCGATGTGCACGAAAAGGAGATCGTGCCTGCTGAATCCGGACGCGTTGATGAAATCGCTGAGAAGCACAAAGATCTCATCGAGAGGGTTAGAAAACAGTTCCAGCGTATCCGCCCGGATAATATTGAAATTATCAGGCGGGTCGAGTGGGGAGACGATATAGACTTTTCCGCCATGGTTCAGGGAGTTGTAGAGCGAAAAGCCGGTACCAGTCCATCCGAGAAAATATTCACGCGCCGGGAGAAAAAGATCAGACAAGTGTCCACCCTCTTCCTTCTGGACATGAGCGCATCCACCAGTGAACAGGTTCCGGTAATCGGAAAAGACACCTCAGAAGAAAGAAAGATCATCGATATTGAGATTGAGGGCCTCGTCGTTCTCATGGAAGCTTTGGAGGCACTCTCGGACACATACGGTGTTTTCGGGTTCTCCGGGTACGGCCGCAATCAGGTCGATTTCTATCGGATAAAGGATTTTTCCGACACATATTCCGAAGCGTTGAAGCAACGCATCTGCGGCATCGAGCCCAAACAGGGGACCCGGATGGGTCCTGCTATTCGACATGCGGTTGGAAAACTGAAAGCGCTCGAAACCGATCAACGAATTCTACTGCTACTCAGCGATGGCTACCCCCAGGACTATGACTATGGCGAAAATCGGCGTTCCAATGAATACGGGCTCCATGATACGATGATGGCCCTGCTCGAAGCAAAAAAGGAGGGGATCAGACCTTTTTGCATTACCGTGGACCAGAGCGGAAACGACTATTTGAGAAAGATGTGTGATCCCCGCAGTTACCTGGTCATCCAGGATATCCACATGCTTCCGGAAATCCTGCCGAAAGTCGTAGCGTCCTTGATGGACTGATATTATTGTGTTAGATGTTTTTTAGATGAATGTTTCTGATACTGTCCAAGATATAAGGAGAAAGGAGATACAAATGCCCCTGGAAATTGAACGTGAAGCAGCAAAGAAGCGCGCCCTCGATCTTATGCATCAGG
>JAZFSW010000457.1:0-2602 GCA_036446375.1 Desulfobacterales bacterium
GAAATTTCAAAATCCAAACCGGGGATGCTCGGGACTTTGAATATTGGAATTTGTGATTTATTTGTAGTTTGCTGCTTGAGATTTGAGATTTATCTGCATGTACCTGGAAAATCTTATTCTCTCGCAAAGATGCAAAGGAGATATCACTAATTGGTATCTTATCTCTGTGTCCTCTGTGAACCCCGCCCGCCTCGCCTGAAGGCGAAGCCGACCCGCCGGACAACGCCTGCAACGCAGCAATGGCGGGCAGGTGGCGGGCAGGTCTGTGAGAGATAGACATGTAGTTTCATACGGGCTCAATGCGCCGTCACTTACCTGTTTGCTCCACATGTAATCCATGAAGAATTGGTTTCTCAAATACTATGCCGTTATCCTCACCTGTGTGGGTTTTACACTGGTTCTCGTCCTGTTGGTCCTGCTGGAAATCAATGTCCCGATCCTTTCCACCCTGGAACTCAAGAGTCAGGATCTACGCTTTGGTATCCGGGGTGTTCAGGAGCCGCCCGAAGAGGTCGTGATTGTTGTCATCGATGATTCGAGCATTGAAGCCATCGGCCGTTGGCCCTGGCCCCGATCGGTCTTTGCTCAGCTCATCGCCACATTATATGAGGGCGGTGCAAGGGCTATCGGGTTTGATCTTATCTTTACGGAACCGGAAGACAACCCGGAAATGGCAAACATTCATGAATTAATCGACACCTACAGCCAGTTGGGGCTCTTAGAAGCAGACCCGAGAAACCAGGTCTTTTTTGAAGAGATGATCGAAACCGCCGATTCGATGGACAATGACAGTCTTCTGGCTTCCGTGGCCCGGGAGGCGGGAACTGTTGTATTTGCCATTGCGTTTGTCCCTTCCGACACCCCTCCGACACAGCCGTTCCCATCCTTTTTACATAAGGCGGCCTATGCGTCTTTTGAGAATACCGAGGCCCTAGACACCTTTGATCCGGCGACCTTTTCCGGCGACCTTTTCCCCATTCCCGTCCTGGCCGATGCGGCAAGCTCACTCGGCTTTGCCAACTTCATTCCCGATCAGGATGGCGTCAAACGCCGTACTCTGCTGACGCTCGAATACGGGGGAGCATTGTTTTCGCCCCTGGCCGTACGCGTGGCACAGACACACCTGAATCTGGAAAATGACGATTTGACCTATGTGATCGGCAAAGAATTGAAGATGGGTCCGTATATCGTCCCATCAAACAATAAAGGCGTGATACATATCAACTATTATGGCCCCCATAATACGATACCCTTTTTCGCACTGATTGATGTGCTGAGCGGTTCCGTTCCTCCTGAGACGTTCAACGGAAAAAGCGTCTATATCGGCGGTGCCGCCGCAGGTGTTGGGGATATCTGGCCCAATCCGTTTTCCCCTAGCTATTTTGGGGTGGAGGCACAAGCCACCATCACGGCCAACATCCTCTCTCAGCAGTTCCTGGTCCGACCGGACGGAGCCCGGTATGTGGATGCAGCCATCATTGCCGCAATTGGACTGATCCTGATTGCTCTGCTCCTGACCGTGAATATGCGGCTAGGCGTGTTGATTGTTCTTCTCCTGCTTATTTCCCAGCTGGTATCAAACCAGTATATTTTCAGCAGGTATCAGATCATTCTTCTTTTTGTATACCCACTCTTGGAACTGGTTCTGATTTCCACCACAGCCTTTTCCTTCCGTTTCTTCATTCAATCCCGCGAAAAACGACAATTAAAGAGCACCTTTGAGCAATACCTCAGTCCGAGGCTTGTAAAGCACACATTGAAGAACCCTGAGAAGCTTGTTCTGGGTGGAGATAAAAGAGAATTGAGCGTCCTGTTTTCGGATATTGAGTCGTTTACATCCATCTCTGAGAATCTCTCCCCGCCGGAACTGGTGAATTTCATGTATCAATATCTCACCGCCATGACCGATATCGTGATGACCCACGAGGGAACATTGGACAAGTATATAGGCGATGCCATTATGTCCATTCACGGGGCACCTGAGGCGCAACACGACCATGAAATCCGGGCGTGTCAAACCGCTATCGATATGCTTGAAGCGCTGTATGAATTGAGACCGGGCTGGGTAGATCAAGGGTTTCCCAATGTCCGGATCAGGGTCGGTGTCAATTCGGGTGATATGATCGTTGGTAATATGGGTTCCAGGAAGCGATTTGATTACACGGTCCTGGGAGACAATGTCAATATCGCTTCCCGGTTGGAGGGATTGGGCAAACTATACGGTGTGAAGATCATCGTGGGTGAAAACACACACAAGAAGGTAAAGGATCGCTTCCTTTTCAGGGAACTTGATTATGTTAGTGTCAAAGGCAAGAAGGAGCCCGTCCGGATCTATGAAATGCTCGTAAGGGACTACTTTACCGAAGGGCGGGAATACACGTTCATTGATGCTTTTCAGAAGGGTCTCGTCGCCTATCGGAATCAGCAGTGGGTTGATGCGATCCATTTCTTTCTAGAAACGCTGTCCATGAAACCGGAGGACAGTCCAGCAGCCCTCTTCGTCGACCGCTGCGAACAGATGAAACAGTCGCCCCCTCTGGAAGATTGGAATGGTGCCTATATCGCCACTGAGAAATGAGGGAAGAGAAAAATCTCGCGCAAA
>JAZFSW010000458.1:0-4059 GCA_036446375.1 Desulfobacterales bacterium
GAGATCTTCATCGTCTGACATCCCTTGGTGAAGGAAAAGGGCTCCTGGAGCTGGAAGTCCTTGAGCTGGTTTACCGAGAAGGTGCGGTGCATATGGGTCGGCATCAATGTATATTCATAGGACGGTTCGGCATCCTCTACCGGTGCTCTCATGTAAACATAACGGCCATCGGTGACATTCACCTGGGCATTGTGTAGACCGAACAGACAGGCTTCCCGAACAGATGTGTCATCCGTAATCGTATCGGCAAGGGGTCTTCCCTGCATATCCTCAGGAATCTCTTTCTCAAAATAATCGAGAAGCGTTGGGGCGATGTCGATGGTCTGAACCAGGGACTGCCGCCGTTCACCGGATTTCGCCGAACGCGGATCCCAGATGAAAAAAGGTGTGTGGGCGATTTCATTGTAGACGGGGCAAACCATCTTGGCCCACCAATTATGCTCACCGAGGAGAAACCCGTGATCCGTATTGATGATCAGCATCGTGTCTTTCCACAGATCCAGCTCGTCCATAAGATCCAGCACCTTGCCAAGATATGCATCACACATGCTGTGCAGGGCTGCACTTTCATACCGGACATGCTGAACCTGCTCTGGCGTTTCCTGTACCGGACGATAGGGGGGCCAGTCGAAATGAGGCCCGTCATAATCATGGGGGTACAGGTCTTTGTATTTCTGAGGCGCGAAATAGGGCTCATGGGGATCGAAGGTCTCAAGCTGGAGAAACCAGTTGTCCTGCCTGTGGTTGGTCTGAATAAACTCCATTCCCATGGCAAAGGTCTTGGCTTGGCTGGTATCTTCTTCTTTCTGCTGGTGCGCGCGATCGATCCAGTTTTGCCTGGCCTGGCCGCCGATAACCTCATCCGGGACAGCCGGCTCGTTCAGGTCGCCTTTCCAGGGGTCAAATTCCTGACCCCGTGCGATCTCCCAGGAATTGTATCGCGTGTGATACGTGCACCCCCCTTCCTCCCAGTAGTGGCCATGATCGCTAACCAGGTGGGTGTAGATCCCGTTTCGCTTGAGGATCTCGGGCATGGAATCATCGAAGGGTTCGATGGGCCCCCAGGAGCGATGAAGGAACTGATAGCGCCCCGTGTGCAGTTCGCGCCGGGCGGGCATGCACGGTAGGCTTCCCGCATAGCAGTTGTCAAAGGTAACGGCCCTTTCCGCCAGGCGGGAGAAATTGGGCGCGTGGACCCAGTCGCATCCATAGGGAGGGAGCATTCTTCGATTCAACGAGTCAAACATTACCATGATGGCTTTCATCGGTTCTCCTTTCTCTCGCTTGTCATGGGGGCTGATTTGGGATGTCCTGAATAGATGTGAGGATCATCCAATCAAACCTGAGGAAGATCGTCAACAGAATAAAATAGGAGGGTCGTTTTCCTGAGCCAATGTGTAGGCGAATTTCGAGTAGCTTTGCTGCGGGGACCTTCAGCTGATGCTAGATTTGCTCTAAGACCCACGCGTATTCATCGGAAACGCTTCTCACAAGCCCTTTTGATTTGAGGTACTCCGGCAGCACATTGAAGGTATAGGTTTCTATTTCCAGATGTTCGCAGCCACTTTCTCTCAATCGGCTGAAGAAATCGGGCGTGAGATCTGACGATGTGGAGTAGAGCTCCTGATCCCCTTCAAAGTAAAGGGGAACGTGAAAATGGACCCGCCATTGCATGCCTTCCCTTTGAGCCACCGCGCTCTTTTCCAGCGCATCCGGCAAATCCTTGAACGACACAATCTCTTTCCTGTTGGCCTCGTCGCGAATCTTTACTTGGTGAAGATAGACCGGGTCACAGAATTCACTGAGTCTCTCCAACGATCTTTCGGTGCTTGTCATCCTGATGGCAGCGCTCAACTGAACGTTAGAGATACGGATCCCTTGTTCCGTAAAGGTGGAAAGGCTTTCAGAGAGGTCCTCAAACTGAAGGGACATGTGGCAGGTATCGAAACAGATACCAAGGTGCCTGTAGATCATCTCTTCTGCTGCAGGTTCAGTACGACCCGTCAGCCGGACAAGCTGTCGCTTCCCTTCTCCTGCCAGGTCCTGTTTGAAGAAAGCGACCGCCTCTTCGGTTGTTTCCAGATAGCAGTCCGGTTCCGGCTCCAGACCGACATGGATTTCCTTTCCGGTCCTTTCTTCTATTTTGGATAGATGTGCCACGCATGCCATCAGATTCCGAATCATATGGGTCCGATCCGCATCGGTCTTGATCCAGCCCTTGTAGGACCCGGGTGCGGTGCTGATGCTTCCCGAAATGCCCGGAGGAAGTAGTTCTGCAAGAATATCTGCAAGTTTAAGGGTATAGCTTAGACGTTCGGATGCTCGCCAGTCCGGCTGATAGACATTTTCCTTAACACGCGCGTTGTGAAAGGTGCCGTATGGAAAGCCGTTGATGGAATAGACATAGAGATTATGTTCTTCGAGAAAGGTCCTAAACCGACCCAATTCACTGGGGGAAGACAGGCTATCGGCAGCCGTATGTCCCAGCCGAAGACCCAAGCTAAACGGCCGGTCCGGGGTGACACGGTCACGGATCTCAAGCGCGATTGTCTTGATCGCTTCAAAATTTTCTTCCCATGTTTCTCCGGGATGGACGCTGAGGCAGTAGGTGAGGTGAACGGGGGGCTTTTCACAGATGAGCATCAGGATCCCCTGCTGTAGGCGGCAATTCGAGTAAGGGAGGCGCGTTGCTTAAGGTAGGCGATTGTTTTTGCGATAATATCCGCATCCATCTTGTGCACTTCGACGCTTTGACCGATGCCGTTGGGCAGGGCGATGTGAAGCTCGCCACCGAGGTGTTCCTGAAAATCATCAAGACCACGGAGAATCTCGAGCCGACCGTCGGCTGCCTTCATTTCGAGAAAGTCGCTCCAGATGGGCAGGCCCGTCTTAATCAGCGCATCGATGATGGCATCTTGTTCATGGAGGGAGATTAACCCCACCTGGCAGGCGTAGTGGGTGTCGAGAGCGATGCCGATGGAAACCGCCTGGCCGTGTCCGATATCATAGTCTGATAGCAGCTCCAGCTTGTGAGCACACCAGTGGCCAAAATCCAGAGGCCGAGACGCACCGAACTCAAAGGGGTCACCACTGTTTCGGATATGTTCCAGGTGCGAAATGGCGCATCGCTTAACAACGGCCTCCATGGCGGCTTCATCTCTATTCCTAAGTTTGATGCTTACACGACAAAGATCGTCAAAGAACTCGCGATCTTTTATGATAGCCACCTTGTATGCCTCAGCGATGCCCCCCAGCCAATATTTATCCGATAGCGTTCGAAGAAATTCATAATCGCTTAACACAGCAAATGGTGGGGCAAAAGTGCCTGCAAAATTCTTCATCCCGCAGTCATCGATCCCGTTCTTCACACCAACGCCGGCATCATTCTGCGCCAGTACCGTTGTGGGTATCCGGATGAGCCTTGTTCCGCGATGAACCAGGGATGCGGCAAATCCGACAATATCCAGCACACTGCCCCCGCCGATGGCAATGACATAGCTCTGCCGGCACAAATGACTCGCAGCGATATTGTCCATGATCCGCCTTGCCAGATCCCAGCCGTCCTTCTGCCGTTCGCCGCCGGGCACAATCTCGATGGTTCCCACCGGTTCGACGCTATCCTGTCGGCACTGAAAATAAGCCTCAATTCTCTCGACAATGCCAGGTGTGGCCCTGACGACACCGTCATCCACAAAGACCTTTATCCGATGACGACGATGCTCCTCGGGTCTATCCATTACGGATATCAACAGATTATTGGTGGGATGAAACAAATCCCGGGTAAAAGAGACCGGATAGTCAAAGGAAACGGTAAAGCTCTGTCGGTAGTCTTCGAATGGGAATCCTCCAAGATGCTTTTCTGTCTGCCTGGATTCGGGCTTAATGAGTTTCATCATGCTCCTTGACCCAACTATCGCCATACAGTGGATGATGGCGCAACAGGATTCCCCGGTCCACCGATTCCGGGAACCAATCGAAGGAAAACTCACAGCGGTCATAGCTGGGTTTGCGGTGTCTGTCAACAGTTCACCTACTCGCAGTGCTAGCATAGTAAGTACT
>JAZFSW010000459.1:0-9140 GCA_036446375.1 Desulfobacterales bacterium
GAGATGGTGATGCCGGGAGACAATATCACCATTGATGCCGAACTGATTACGCCGATTGCGATGGAAACAGAACAACGCTTCGCCGTGCGAGAAGGCGGCCGAACGGTCGGCGCCGGCGTTATCAGCGAAATTATCGAATAATCTGGTGTGTGAAGCTTGGGATGCCGGTTCTCTATGATGAGACTACGTTTTCTTAATAACCAATTGAGAGAAAGAACAAATGGCAGCAAATACAAAAATCAGGATCAGGCTTAAGGCTTACGACCATAGACTCTTGGATCAATCCGCTGCCGACATCGTCGATACGGCCAACAAGACAGGCGCGAAGGTGGTGGGGCCCATTCCACTGCCCACCCGGATTAACAAGTTTTGCGTACTACGATCTCCCCATGTTGACAAGAAGTCCCGGGAGCAGTTCGAGATGAGAACCCACAAACGGCTCTTGGATATTCTCGAGCCCACCCAGCAGACCGTCGATGCACTGATGAAGCTGGACCTTTCTCCCGGTGTGGATGTTGAGATTAAGCTGTAATGGGGCGTCTTGCGTAGAAATTAGGAGGGACCATGTCGAAAAATATATTGGGAAGGAAAATGGGGATGACGGGTATCTTTACCCCTCAAGGCAAACAGATACCGGTTACGGTAGTGGAAGTGGGACCGTGTGTGGTTACCCAGATAAAGACCGTGGTCACGGATGGCTACAATGCGCTTCAGCTGGGCTTTGGCAACAAAAAGCCTTCCCATATCAACAAACCGATGCGGGGACACCTTGAAAAGAGCGGCGAAGGGGCGTGCCGTTTCTTTCGGGAATTTCCTGTAGACAACCCCGAAGACTACGCATTGGGCCAATCCATTGGCCCTGATATCTTCACCGTCGGGGAACGGGTCGATGTTACCGGCACCAGCAAGGGCCGCGGCTTTGCAGGGGTCATCAAACGGCATGGATTCCATGGAGGAAAGAAAACCCATGGCAGTCACAGTCATCGAATCCCCGGTTCTGTCGGCTGCAGCGCCTGGCCGGCAAAAGTAATCAAGGGCAAGAAAATGCCTGGCCACTACGGAACGGATAGAACCACGGTTCGTAACCTTGAGATTGTCGATATCCGACCGGAAGACAATATCATGATGATTAGAGGCGCGATACCGGGTCCTAAGACAGGGCTGGTCATGATAAAGATGCCCAAGTTTGCGACAGCGGCACCATAGAAGATAGAATTCCCTTTATCTGGCGTCCGTAGCCACGAGCAAGGGAAGCAGCGCGATCTCACCAACGGCGGGTTCTTCCAATCGTTGGCTGGGGCATAAATAAACGTACTCTACGTCTCAGGTTGCGGGCATGGGGCATCGCTCGGAAGCTGACTTTTTTTGTAAGGCTCTGAAGAGGAATGAAATGACCACCGTGAATGTCTTAGACAATACAGGGAAAACGGTTTCCCAGGTCGATTTGCCGGAAAACATCTTTAGTGTCCCGGTAAAAACAAGTGTGCTCCATGAAGTGGTGACCATGCAGCTGGCCAGTAAACGGTCGGGCTCGGCTTCTGTTAAGCATCGGTCAGATGTAAAGGGAAGTGGGCGGAAACTTTTCAGACAGAAAGGTACGGGAAACGCCCGTCGTGGCGATATCAAAGACCCCCTTCTCAGAGGTGGTGGTTCTATTTTTGGTCCCGATCCCAGGTCCTACGCCTATCGGGTACCCAAAAAGGTCAGGAGACTGGCGCTCAAGATGGCCCTGAGCTGTAAATTGAGAGACGATGAGCTTCTCCTCATCAATGGGTTCAACCTTGAAGGCATAAAGACCAGAGACGTCGTCGGTGTGCTTGACGCCCTCAACGTCGTCAGCGGCTTGATTGTCACAGCCAGGGAAGACGAAACGCTGGAGCGTTCTTCAAGGAACATTCCGGGGGTAAAGGTGTTGAGAAGCCAGGGCCTGAATGTCTATGACATCTTGAAATACAAACATCTGGTTTTACTCGAATCTTCGTTGGAAGAGGTTCAAGCGAGGCTGTCCACATGATGCAACACGATATAATCAAGCGACCCCTTATCACCGAGAAAACCAGTATTCAAAAGGCTGTTTCCAATCAATTCACCTTTGAGGTCGATCGAAGAGCCAACCGGGTTGAGATAAAAAAGGCCATCGAGGGCATCTTTCAGGTGAGTGTGGCCAGCGTTCAGACCATGCAGGTCAAAGGCAAAGTAAAACGCCGGGGTCGCATCGTCGGGAAACGGCGAAACTGGAAAAAGGCCATCGTTAAATTGATGCCCGGTGAACGCATTGAGTTTTTTGAAGGCGCATAGAGGAATATTGCCATGGCACTAAGAAAGGTAAAACCCAGCTCACCGGGGCGGCGATTTCAGTCATTTTCCACCTTTGAGGAGATCAGCCGGGCAACCCCGGAAAAAAGTCTGTTAAAGACCCTTAAGAAAACCGGCGGCCGCAATGCCCATGGCAGGATAACCAGTCGACACCGGGGGGGCGGACACAGACGGCATTACAGGGTCATCGATTTTAAAAGGGACAAAACAGGTATCCCCGCCCAGGTAGCCACCATCGAGTATGACCCGAACCGATCCGCACGAATCGCTCTGTTGCACTATGCCGATGGTGAGAAACGGTATATCCTCGCGCCGGTTGATCTTCATGTGGGTGATGTAATCGAGTCCGGCGAAAAGGCTGATATTAAACCGGGAAACGCATTGCCACTGAGCAATATACCCCTTGGCACGCACCTTCACAATATTGAGTTGCGCACCGGACGGGGAGGCAAGATCGTAAGAAGCGCAGGGGCCTATGCGCAACTCATGGCAAAAGAAGATCGGTATGCCCAGGTCAAGCTGCCTTCCGGTGAAGTTCGGATGGTACTGCTCACCTGCACGGCCACTATTGGCCAGATCGGCAACGTTGACCATGAGAACAAATCCCAGGGAAAGGCCGGACGAAACCGATGGCTCGGTAGACGGCCGAAAGTGCGTGGTGTGGCCATGAACCCTGTCGATCATCCCATGGGCGGTGGTGAGGGACGATCTTCCGGTGGACGGCATCCGTGTTCACCATGGGGACAACCGAGCAAGGGATTCAAGACGCGAAACAAACGGAAAAGCAATCGGCTCATCGTTAAAAAACGAGGGAAAAAGTAAGCAGGAGAGATAATGCCGCGATCAGTGAAAAAAGGCCCATACGTTGATCCAAAACTGTTTCAGAAGGTATTGACGGCCCAGGAATCCCAAAACAACAGGGTGATAAAAACCTGGTCAAGGCGTTCTGTGGTTGTACCGGAGATGGTCGGCATTACATTGGCCGTTCATAACGGAAGACGATTCATTCCGATCTTCATATCAGAAGACATGGTGGGTCACAAACTCGGCGAATTTTCGCCCACTCGGACGTTCTACGGCCATGCGGGCGACAGGAAATCAAGATTGACATAGTCTTTTTGGAGAACAGGGAATGTCTGGAAACGAGGTTAGGGCTGTATTAAAATATGGGCGTATTTCTTCTCAGAAAGTACACCGCATTATCCAGGGCATAAAGGGAAAGCCAGTTGAAGCAGGCCTGGATATGCTGAAGTTCATGCCCCAGAAATCGGCAGGGATTGTAGAAAAAGTGGTCCGATCGGCCGTGGCAAACGCCGATCAGCGTCCTGATATTGACATTGATACGCTGGTCATTCGCAACATCACCGCTGATCAGGGGCCAACGCTGAAGCGCTTTCGAGCCAGAGCCCGGGGCAGAGGAACACGCATCTTGAAACGCACGTCCCACATAACAGTCATCTTAGCCGAAGAGTCACCATAAAAAGGGGGAAGCAGCTTGGGCCAGAAAGTAAATCCGATAGCTCTGAGGTTAGGTATCGTTAAGACGTGGGAATCTCGTTGGTATGCCGGCAAGCATTACGCGGATTATATTCTTGAAGATTTTAACATCCGGAAGTTTCTCAAAAAGAAGCTCTACCATGCCGGTATTTCACGGATTGAAATCGAAAGATCATCCAAACGGATCCGGTTGAGAATTTACACATCCCGCCCCGGTATTGTTATCGGAAAGAAAGGGGCGGAGATTGCGGTCCTCAAGGAAGCCCTGGAGGCAATGGTCACCGGTGAGGTGCTCATCGATATTCAGGAAGTCCGAAAACCCGAGCTAGATGCTCAGCTTGTTGCAGAGAATATAGCCCTTCAAATCGAACGGCGGGTTGCATTTCGACGCGCCATGAAACGAGGCATCTCATCGGCCATGCGGTTTGGTGCCGAAGGGGTAAAGGTGATCTGCTCAGGCCGCCTCGGGGGCGCGGAAATGGCGCGAAGGGAATGGTACGCGGAAGGTCGAGTCCCACTACATACATTAAGGGCGGATATCGACTATGGCTTCATCGAAGCCAAAACCACTTACGGACTTATCGGTATCAAGGTTTTTATTTTCAAAGGTGAGATTCTGGACAAAAAAGCCGTTACCGACGACACACGTAACGGTGAACACAGAACAGAGAACAGATAGGGAACAGGAAACATGCTCAGTCCAAAAAAGGTAAAATTCCGAAAACATCAGCGGGGCCGCATGAGAGGCGTCGCCAGACGGGGGAGTAGTCTGAATTTCGGAGAATTCGGATTGCAGGCCGTCGAGTGTGGCTATATCAGTGCAAGACAGATTGAGGCGGCCCGTATCGCCATAACCCGGCATGTAAAGAGAGGCGGGAAACTCTGGATACGAATGTTTCCGGACAAACCGGTGACAAAGAAACCGGCAGAAGTCCGGATGGGAAAAGGAAAAGGCGCGCCCGAAGGATGGGTAGCCGTCATCCGACCCGGTAAGGTTCTCTATGAAATCGAGGGCGTTTCAAAAGATATGGCCAAGGAAGCGTTTCGGCTGGCATCTCACAAGCTTTCAGTTAAAACCCGGTTACTCGAGAGGAACGCTACGATATGAAGGCAAGTGAGATCAGGGAGTTGAGCCACGAAGAGCAATTGCGGAAAGTCGATGATCTGAAAGAAGAGATCTTTAATCTGCGATTTCAGCACGAGACAGGCCAGCTCGAAAACCCCCAGAACATGAAACACATCAAGCGTGATATCGCAAGAATCAAGACGGTCTTGAGGCAAACTGGGAACCAACGTTAACACGGGAATGTCCGATACCCAAATTAGGTAGAGAAATGCACCTGTCATGAAAAATCACGGTAAGAAAAGGCAAGTCGTCGGCATCGTCGTGAGCGACAAAATGGATAAAACCATTGTTGTGCGGGCCGAGAAACTGGTTAAACATCGCGTTTATCATAAGTATATTCGGAAACGGTCCAAATACGCCGCACACGACGAGACCAACAACTGCCACATAGGCGATAGGGTTATCATAACTGAGTCCAGGCCGCTGAGCAAGGCTAAGAGATGGCGCGTGAGCAAGATTGTTACAAGAGCGGCTTGATAGAGGAAGGTACAGAAAATGATTCAGTCTGAAACACGACTAACTGCGGCAGACAATTCGGGCGCAAAGGTCCTTTATTGTATAAAGGTACTGGGTGGATCCCGGAGACGGTATGCCAGCATCGGTGATATCATTGTGGTTTCGGTGAAAGAAGCCATACCCAATGCTAAGGTAAAGAAGGGAGAGGTCCTCAGGGCGGTCGTGGTGCGAACGAAAAAGGAAATTCGTCGAGCCGATGGATCCTTCATTCGATTTGATGACAACTCGGCGGTTCTCATCGACACCAACAGAGAACCCATCGGCACGCGTATTTTTGGCCCCGTTGCACGGGAGCTGAGAGCAAAACGGTTTTTGAGAATCATTTCCCTGGCTCCGGAAGTTCTTTAGGTAGGGGGCTCCATGCGTAAACGGATGAGGGAACCGAACCACCTTTTGGGAAAATATGGGTTAAAGTGGCATTTGACATGAGAATACGGAAAGACGACAAAGTCAAAATCATATCGGGCAAGGACAAAGGGAAAATTGGTAAGGTCCTCAGTGTCCAACGGAAAAATAACCGGGTCTTGGTTGAAAGCATCAACATGACCAAACGACACCAGAAAGCGAATGCACAGAACCGCCAGGGGGGCATCGTCGAGCAGGAATCGCCCATCCAGGTGGCCAATGTCATGTTGATGTGCAACAAGTGTATGACACCCATTCGCGTCAAAATACAGCGCCTGGATGACGGGAAAAAAGCGCGCATTTGCAGTAAATGCAGCGAAATTATTGATGCGTAGAGGGTGCAGGCCGGAGGGGAATAATGTCGATTCTGAAGCAGTATTACGATACAGAGGTCGTTCCCAAGTTGAGCGAAACCTTTCAGTACAAAAACATAATGCAGGTCCCGAAACTTGAGAAGATCGTTCTGAATATGGGGCTGGGGGAAGCGATCCACAACATCAAGATTCTCGATTCCGCTGTGGAAGAGCTCAAAACTATTGCCGGCCAGAAGCCCGTGATAACCAGGGCTAAACGATCGATCGCCGCTTTCAAACTCAGAGAGGGCATGCCGGTGGGGTGCTCGGTAACCCTTCGGCGGAATCGGATGTTTGATTTCTACAACAAACTGGTGAATATAACCCTTGCCCGCGTCCGTGATTTTAGAGGGCTGTCGGCAAAAGCGTTTGATGGACATGGCAATTACACCTTGGGCATCAAAGAGCATATTATCTTTCCCGAAGTCGACTTTGACAAGATCGACAAGATAAAGGGACTGAATGTCACCATCGTGACAACAGCTGGAACCGATGAAGAAGGCAGGGAGCTACTCAAACAGTTAGGCATGCCCTTTAGAGCGTAGGGGTGTCGATTCCCGGAGACAAGGGAAAAGTGAGGCGTAGGTCCGTGTTGTAACCACGGGAGTAAGATCTCCCAAGATGGCGTTCACAGGAGGATGATTTGGCACGAAAAGCACTCAGAATGAAAGCGTTACGACAACCCAAATTCAGCGTCAGGGCGTATAGCCGCTGCCCGATATGCGGACGACCCCGGGCGTTTCTAAGGAAGTTCGGCGTTTGTCGTATCTGTTTTCGGGAGCTTGCTTCCAAGGGCAGTCTCCCCGGTGTCACCAAATCCAGCTGGTAGGGCCTTCATCGGTCAGGCAGCAGAATAGATCTGCAGATAGCAGAGAGTTCTATGTTACTAACCATTACAACAACGTAGCGGAGAATACCATGGCGATGAGCGATCCAATCGCAGACATGTTGACACGGATTAGGAATGCCCAAAAGGCGAAGTTTGACAGTACGGATATCCCCGGGTCAAAGCTAAGAACCGAGATGGCAAAGGTCCTCAAGGCCGAAGGATTCATCAAGAATTACAAATTCATCAAAGATACCAAACAGGGCATCCTTCGTGTTTATCTAAAGTATGATGCGGACCGAAAAGGCACGATCTATGGCCTGAAACGTATCAGCAAACCGAGTCGCCGGGTTTACACGCGAAGCAACGAGATCAAACCGGTGCTAAACGGCATGGGGATTTCGATCATATCCACCTCAAAAGGGATTATGACCGACAAGGCCGCGATAAGCAAAAACTTAGGTGGCGAAATCCTCTGTAATATATGGTAGCCCGCATCCATGGGCAACAGGAGTTATAGATGTCTCGAGTAGGGAAGAAACCGATACCGATAACAGGCAAGACCAAGGTGTCATACAAAGACAGGATCGTTACCGTACAAGGTGAAAAAGGATCCTTGACCCGATCGGTCCATCCTGCTGTGGATCTAAATATCGCCGATGGGGAAATTACGGTTACCCTCGTCAAGGATGACCGGATCAGCCGATCACTGCAGGGCCTGACCCGCAGCCTTGTTTCCAATATGGTGACAGGGGTAAGTCAGGGATTTGAGCGCGTTCTGGAGATTAATGGTATCGGCTATAGAGCCGCGGTAAAAGGAAATAAGATTGATTTTGCCCTGGGGTACTCACACCCCGTTGAATTTGACCTTCCCGAGGGTATTTCAGCATCGGTCGAGGGCAATACGGTAATCAAACTTACCGGAATCGACAAAGAGACTTTGGGGCACGCCGCGGCAGCGATCCGCCGATTAAGGCCGCCGGAGCCATACAAGGGAAAAGGGATCAAATATGCTGAAGAGCATATACAGCGTAAGGCAGGAAAGACGGGATCTGCCGCAGCATAAGGACTTTAAATGGGTGCACTAAACGCAAAGAAACAGGCGCGATTGAAAAGAAAGCGACGGATTCGAAAACACTTATCCGGTACGTCAATGAGACCGAGGCTCAGCGTCTTTCGCAGTGCAAAGCATATCTATGCACAGGTGGTTGACGACATATCCGGCCATACGCTGGTAGCCGCTTCAAGTCTTGAAAAAACGGTACGGGAAGAGCCGAAATTTGACGATAAGGTTGCCGCGGCAAGATTTGTGGGAAAGCTGCTCGGGCAGCGGGCCGTGGATCAGGGGATAAAGAAAGTCGTCTTTGATCGAAATGGTTTTTTATACCACGGACGCGTCAAGTCGGTCTCCGATGGCGCACGTGAAGCTGGTTTGGACTTTTAGCCTATTGATTTAGGTCTAGGGAGGAAGGCGTTTGCTCAGACACGACACAGATGAAAACCAACTCATTGACAAAGTGGTCTTTATTAATCGCGTAGCAAAAGTTGTCAAAGGTGGCCGAAGGTTCAGTTTCAGCGCAATCGTGGTCGTTGGTGACGGCGAGGGAAGTATCGGCCATGCCCTGGGCAAGGCGGGAGAAGTTCCCGAAGCGATCCGGAAGGCCGTGGAAAAAGCAAAAAAAAATATGGTCACCATACCTCTGGTGGGCGGTACGATCCCCTTTCAGGTTATCGGTAAATATGGGGCCGGCAGAGTCATGTTGAAACCGGCCGCCGAAGGTACCGGTCTGATTGCCGGTGGTGCGGTCCGTGCAGTCCTTGAAGCGGTGGGCATTCAGAATATCCTGACAAAATGCATGGGCACCCACAATCCGCACAATGTTGTTAAAGCCACCATCGAAGGGCTCCGACAGCTTGAAAGTCGGGAACAGGTTGCCCAGAGACGTGACATAAGCGTAGCAGACTTATAGCCAGGTACTTCAGAAGGAAAGGGTTCAATGGCCGGAAAATTGAGAGTAACATTGAGAAAAAGTATTATCGGCAGGCCGGAAAGTCACCGGCGGGTGGTACGGGGTATGGGATTGAAAAAGATCGACAGTAC
>JAZFSW010000460.1:0-6351 GCA_036446375.1 Desulfobacterales bacterium
CTTAACATTTTCCTGCTTTAAACGCATTGTAGCGAATGATTTTCCCTAGAACATTCACCGCCCGTTCCAGAGAATCGAAAACAGGAATGGAACGGGAAAGATACCACTCCCTGTATTTGCGGCGGGATTGCTCGATATCCATCCCCTCGACCCCAGTGGATGTTTGCGGTAGTGTCATAATAAACGGCTTTCCACTGGCATCTCTAACCGATGCAATCGCTTCGGCCAGGTCCTCGTCAAAATCACCCCTGAAAAGAAACACGAGCTGCTCGATAATCACTGCATCGACCTGATCGCTGGCGGCGACGGCTTCAAGAATCGGCTTGAACGTCTGGGGTATAAACATGGGGGATCCCATGTCCACCGGGTTCTTCACACTGTTTCCATGGGGAGGAAGATAGGAGCGGATTGCCTGCTGAGTCTCATCCGAAAAGGGGTGAATCGACATGCCCTCCTTTTCCAGGGCATCGGCCGCCGATACGACAATGGCGCCGCCCCCACCCACAACCGAAACCCGCTTTGCCTGATAGTCCGGGATACAGTGAAACCCGATGATCGCATCGACCATCTCATCGATGCCGACAACGGGCACTGCACCGGTTTGCTGGAAGAACCCCTGCCAGATTTCGCCATCACCGCCCAGCGAAGCGGTGTGACTGGCCACCGCCCTCCCCCCCTGGCCGGTAAGCCCTCCCTTCCACATAATTACCGGTTTTTTCAGAGAGACGTCCTTTACCAGATCAAGAAATGCCCTGCCCTTCCTAACACCTTCAACATAGGCGGCAACCGTCCGTGTTGAGGCATCATCGCGGAAGTAGGAGAGAAAATCGATCTCGTTAAGGTCACAGGCATTACCATAGCTCACCGCTTTATTGATCCGAATCCCCAGCTCCAGCACCCTTCGTGCCAGATTGGAAGTGAATCCGCCGCTCTGGGCAAGGATACCCAGCGGGCCGGTCTCTTTCGGATAGTCCGGCCCGGGAAGAATCGTAAGGGGACTTTCGGGACTGTATATGCCGAAGCAATTGGGACCGACAATTCTCATGCCGGCTTCCCTGGCAATCGTGACAATCTGTTGCTCCCGGTCAGATCCTTCTTCATCACCGGTTTCCTTAAAGCCGGCAGTCAAGATTTCTACGGCATGCACCTTCTTCTCTGCACAATCCCGGATTGCCTGCACCACAAAGGGCGCGGGCACAGTAATGATGACAAGATCGATAGGCTCATCGATATCCTGAAGACGATCAAAGGTCTTTTCGCCGTCAATTTCAGCGACATTGGGATTGACCGCAAACACCAGCTCCTGATCCCTTCGGTCCCTCGCCGACAGGTAGGTGCGGCCGCCGAACTTGACAGGATCGCTCGATGCACCGATCACCGCAATGGATCGGGGTCGAAAAATCGGTTGAAAATCAGTGGTCTTCATTGATTGTATTACTCCACATCCTGTCAGGGAGGGAATCACGATGCGTGCCGCTTTCCCTGGGCAGGTCTTCCCTTGTTGTTTCGTGCATGATCACCTGACCCCAATGGGTTGTTACCCATAACGCGATTCACAATAGAAACGCATCGTACATCCCATACATTGCATTCCCTCAGAATTCAAGGGGCAGACGTCAGCAATACAGGCAGTCCCGAGAAAGCGTTTGGGCGATAAAAGCCGCCCACATAGACCTCCCGCAATCTGAAACGTATCTGAATTGACAACCCCCTGTGGCCATGTTAACGTGATGTTATTCTTCACTTCGACCATACATGCTGACCCATAGCGTCAGCTCCAGCTTTGAGAGACGGGCGAGATCTCTATCTTGTGGCCGCCCCTAATGCATTGCCCTGACGATAGATCTGAAAACGCTCCCTATGCGGGCATAGATACTGATGTTCACTACAGTTTGCAGTGAGGTTCCCTCACTATTTCAGTTTAAGTAAAAAGGGGAGGTAGAAACCATGGCAAAAGTTCTTCTGACAGGTGTAATGGGTCCTCACGGCAATATCCTCTTTGATATTGCCGGTGATAGATTGACAAGAGACCAGGATATCTTCACGCAGACCAACCACGCGCATTTCCAGGCACTCCATTTCATGGCTCAAAACATAGAGGCCCAATGTGTGGTTCTCGAGCATCCCCTGCCCGATGACCTGATTGAGGAACTCGGGAAGGGATATGACTACATCGGTATCAATTTCACCATGGTCAATATCGTCAGGACGTTTGAAATGTGTGAGCTCATCAAGAAGACCGCACCCGACACCAAGATTGTTCTCGGCGGGTATGGCACCTCCTGCTTCAACACGATCTTCAGTTCAGATGACGAGATACTCGCCTATGCCGATCATGTGTGCCATGGTGAAGGGGTGAGTTTCTTCCGACAGCTTCTCGGTGAACCCCTCGACGGCCCGATTACGCAGATGGTCGGCCCAACAGGCGCCAGTGGTTTTTCATGGCTCGATCCCTATCCAAGCGGCGGGGACCTTTCGTGTATCATCTCCGGATTGGGTTGCCCGAATATGTGTGAATTCTGCTCGACCTCCCATTACTATGGGGGGGAGTTTATCGAGATGTCCAATGCGGACATGATGTTTGAAGGCTTGAAACGATGCTGGCGCTCCCATCCCGATGCGGTTGGGGAAATAGCGATTTTCGATGAGAATCTTTACAAGGACAAAGACAAAGTCGCGCAGCTCGGAAAACGCATCAGGGAGGATGAGGAGTTTGGCTTGAGCAAGATGGCCCATTTTGGCTTTGGTGCCATTGAAGACCTTTCAAACTACGACGTTGTAGAGGATCTGGTCCTAAATGGTGTGGGCACCATCTGGATAGGCGTTGAATCTCTCTACAGCGATTTGGCCAAGAGACAGGGGCGAGATACCAAGGAAGTGTTTGACGAACTCCACGCCCACGGCATCACCACTATCGGATCATGGATCGGGGGATGGGACTTTCACACCAAAGAGAACATAGGACCCGATCTGGACTACTTCATGTCCTGCAAATCAACCCAATCACAGCTCCTCCCCCTTTTCCCCGTCCCGGGAACCACCCTGTTTGAACGATTGCAGAAAGAAGGCCGTCTGGATAAGGCCAATCAGGCAAAGGCCTATTTCGGCCGAACCTCTGGTGTCGAAGAATGGCGAAAGAACTTCACCGATGCGGAAATCGGATTGATTGTGGAAGGTGCTCACAACACACTCTATCAGGAAAACGGCCCAACAGTCATGCGCCAGCTCAGAGTCCATCTGAACGGCTACGCGTTCTGCAAGAGCAGTCGCAATCCCGCCCTGAGAGATCACCGGGCAGCGTATCACAGAACCATCTGCGAGAGTAAGTATCCCTTCATTAAGGCGTGTGAGTTCTTTGCGCCCAATGCCAAGGTGAGAGCGGAAATCGAACAGATGCGCCAGGAGTATATTGAAGCATTCGGCCAACCGAGAACCGCCGAAGAAATCAAATCGAATTATATTCTGCTTAAGGGATCCGTGTCAAAAATACTATCGGTCATCGGGCAGCGTCCTCCTGAAGAAGAACCTTTTCGCAGATACACGTATGACAGGATGCCAAGGAGCGAGGTGGAAATGCCTTATCAGGTAGAATATCCCCGGGAAGATAAGGAGTACGCGCTGGTCAAACGCCGGATAAGCAATGAAACAACGCTCCTTGACAAAGTTCTGGAATTGCTGGAAGCCAATGACCTGTCCAAGGAAGATGTTGAATTGTCCAAGAACGCGCGAAACGTCTTAGACAATGTGGACGCCATTGGCCATCTGGCCAAACTCGTTGACACGCTCGGTGATAGTGTCGGTTTGGCAAAGGGGTGGATGAAATGGGAGGTGCTGAAGAGCATTGGAGGTGAGCAATGACAACCACCATCGATTCTGTATCTGAGAGTGTAAAAACATCGCTGGAAAAGCTGAGCTCAGTGAACCAGAAGCTCTTCCTGGCAGAAAAGGAGCGCTCTCTGAAGCAACCGATCAGCAACAGCCCCCTGCTCGATCAGCTCTGCTGGGTCAAGTTGATTCGCATAATGCTGGCCGATGGCCATTCAATGAGATTGACTGAATTCAAAAATGACCTGAAAGAAAGATCCAAGCGGGTAATGTCGTGGCGAAAGTCCCCGACAATAAAAACGGATGGTGAATTTGAAGGGCCGATGCCGTGGCTTCATCCCTTCAAACTGGCCGGCGAAGCACTGTGGCCCCTTGAAATATCACTTGAGGAGGCCGTAACCTCGGGACAGACCGAGGAAGAAGATCTAACTGCCCTGCAGGAGGTGTTGCATAGGCACAATATCGATCTGCCCCTGCAACCCCAATCAACAACGCCAAGATTTCCGCCCCGTCCTTTGGGAGAACAAAACTAAGTACGCTCCAACGCTTCCCGTGCACGTGCGAGTAGGGCGAGGACCTCAAAGGCCTCCTCGATGAGATAAAAGGTGGGAACACCCCGGGGCTCGAGAAAATCCTTGGCCGCGTCCATATGTTTCTTCTCTCCGGAAAAGGTCACATAAATGGGCTTCTCCGGGTATTGCTCAGCCAATTCAACGATGAAATCAAGGGGAGGCACTCCGGTATCATCGGTGAGCAGGAGAATCGGCACCACGGCATCGATATTGGGATCCTCCAGTATCGCTTTCATCCCTTCACCATAGGCATAGTCTACCCCATGGGTTCCAGCGGCAAACCAGATGTCTACCGGATTGCGTATCCGGACGATGGGGGGGCTGATGCCCTGCAGGAATTCACGCGTGGGTTCTGTAAACTGAGGAACTTGCAGCCCTTGTGAAAGACAGAAGTCGGATAGAACCACCAGCATAGCTCCCGATGGGGCAAGGAAACTGACCCGTCTGCCACGGGGAAGCGGCATTTGGGACAGCGCTCTTGCCGCCAGAAACAGTTGGGAGTATCTGGCCAATCGCACAATGCCCGCCTGTCGCATAAACCCTTCCACCAGAAGATCTTCTGCTGCCATGGCAGCGGTATGGGCCATCGCAGCAGCAGCGCCTTCTGCTGTGGATCCTCCCTTGAGAAGAAACACCGGTTTTTCCCGGGTTATCCTGCGGGCGACCTCAAGAAACTGGCGAGGCTTCTTGATGCTCTCCAGATAAATAAAGATAGCCGATGTCTCAGGATCCCTGCCCAGGTAGTCGAGGACCTCGCTTTCTTCTACATCGACTTTGTTACCAAGCCCGACAACGCGCGCCACACCGAAATGTTCACCGGTGGCGATATAACGCATCGTATGGGTGGCGAAATTACCGGTCTGGGCGATATAGGAGATGTTTCCCCGCGGTATCTTTCCCAAAGGAAAGAAGCTGGAGGTGAACTGGTGGGGCATGGAGGTGTGGCCGGAGGTGTTGGGACCGATCACGCGCACACCGGTTTCTTCGATTGCCAGGCGGAGAGATTCTTCAAGCCTGACACCATCTTCGTCTACTTCGGAAAAGCCGCCGGCGGCAAGAACGATAGCAGCTATCCCCTTTGCCGCACACTGCCGAATGGCCCCCGGGTTGAGATGGGCGGGAAGGATGATAATCGCCAGATCGATACCATCGGGAAGTGCCTCGATGCTTTTGTATACCGGCATCCCCAGAATCTCATCTGTCTTGGGATTCACAAGAAACAGTCTGCCGGCAAATTCATTGGCAAGGATATTACGAATCACATCATTTCCCGGCTTATTCGGCGTACCTGAAGCGCCAACCACAACCACACTGTCCGGTGTAAAGAACTTCTGCAACGCTTCGGTCATGCTATCTCCTCTCCATGCACGCTTTCCCATTGGATCCGGCAAGATAAAGAACAGGGTAACCATTGTGCCACTATGGCTCTAAGACACATAGTAAGGGATCGGGAAACGGTTGCGGTTGCGCTGCTCGATTCGCCATAGGTATTCGGGTTGCGAGCTAGTTCGCGCCAAGCATGGGTGTCGGAAGGTCGACGTTGCTCTTCAGCCGTAACCGATCCACGAAATACGATACGAGTCGCCTCGCCCGCCTCATCTGTAGGCGAAGCAGATGGCGGGCTTTCACCCCAACCGTCTTACGACGACTTCATGCCTTCACGGCAGAATCAATGGGGCATCCGATTAAACCAGACTTGAGAACATACGTCAATTATCAAGGAGGGCCGGGCGCTTCTTGAAATTACAATTTGACAAAACCAACCGGGTGGTCTAATAAAAACAGTTCCAAGTGAGAGACAATTTATTTCATCTGAACCTATTGATATATTTCAGTAAGATCAAGGCCACCGGGAGAGGCAATGCTCGCAGCCGATCTATTCTTTAGGCTGTGGAGCTATTTTCCGATGGTCTTTTTTGTGCCTGCCCCAATAGGCTTCCGAGCTATCAAGGAT
>JAZFSW010000461.1:0-2975 GCA_036446375.1 Desulfobacterales bacterium
GATCCCTGAGATGGTCAAAGGGATAAAAAGGTAGAGGGAAATCAACCCCAATCCCCATGTCTTGGAGAACTTCAGTGTGTCCCGAAAAACTTTCACCGGGTGTATATGAAGCAGGACATTCCACGTGATAACCTCAGAGCGGAGCCTGTCATTATCGGGCACTGAATGCCGAAAAACGGATTTCCAAACCCGAAGAAGGAGCTCTTTTGTGTAATTCATCGTACGGTTCCTTTCACCCCTGCTCCTAGACGATCAGCGCCTTGGAGAACGAAACAATGCGGCGTTCATTCACAAAAAGTCTACCGTCAGTTCCCTGGGTAAGGTCATACCAGGGAAGGGGGCCCGGTGCCGGGCCCGAAGCAACGGCCCCTGTGTCATCAAAGAAACTCCCATGACACGGACACTCAAACTGTCTTTTTTCTTCTATCCAATTCGGGGTACATCCCAAGTGGGGACAGACAGAGGATAGAACCTTAAACTGTTTGCCGGAGCGTACCAGGAATAGACTTTTTTCCGGCATGAAGGTGACCCCTTCCTGGTAATCCTCCGGTTTTCCTATCTTGTATGATTTCGGCGGCTCGTAAAGGATATTGGGAAACAGAAACCGTATATGGGCAAGCGTAATACCTCCCAACGTCCCCAACGAAGCAAACCAGGTAAGAAAACGAAGGAACTTCCGACGCGAGCTGTTAACGCCTTTCTCTTTCATTTATGCCTCTCCTGAAATTCTTGGATATACATCCGGTTTCTGGAAGACTATCGTGCCAATACGTTATCTTCCTCGAAATGCTCCATGGAAATCGCATGGGTGGGACACCGCCTGGCACATAGGCCGCATCGTATACATCTTTCTTCGTCCTTGATAATTGCAGAGCCCGCCGGTGAGTCTGTTCCGAAACGAGCACGGATGATTTTCTCGAGATCTTCATCCGGACGAATCTGTTGAATGTCGATGATCCGATAGCAGGACTCCGGACAGATATCGACACACCCCCCACAAAGAATGCACTTGGTGCTGCTGAAGATCGTATTGATGTTGCACCGATAACACCGTTGGCTTTCCTTTCTGGCCTGCGATTCACTATACAGGATTTCCACCTCGCCGATTCCTGTCCTCCGATCGATGTCAATGACAGGCGGCTTCTGACGAGGAATCCGGTCAAAATCATCCGGAATATGATGGTCAATTTCGGTCGAATGCCACCTCGTTTCGATTCGAATTTCTTCTTCCAGGTATTTCTCGATAGCTCTCGCCGCATTCTGTCCGTCTGCTACAGCCTCGATGATAATCCGGGGTCCAAAAGCAATATCCCCCCCTGCATAGATGCCCGGCGATGTGGTAGCCAGGGTATCCGGGTCCACCCGAATTAGTCCCTGCGGGGTTACGTCAATCCCATCTCCTTCGTTTATCCAGGAGATGTTTGAAACCTGGCCGATAGCCAGAACGACGGTATCCGCCTGCATTACCTGCTCGGATCCCTCATAGAAGGAAGGATTGAAACGCCCCTCTTCGTCAAAGACCGATCGGACATCCAGCGCCTCAAGTCCTGTGACTTTCCCATCTTTTCCGACAAGCTGCTTGGGACCTTTTGAGCCGATAAGCTTCACCCCTTCATTGACGGCTTCTTCCACTTCCCACTCCCAGGCAGGCATCTGGTCCCTTGATTCGAGCATGACCATGGTGACATCTCGCGCCCCCATTCGCAGTGCGGTTCGAGCCATATCCAATGCCGCCTCAATATCCTCCCGCGATTCGGAAACCGCGCCATAGCTGTCTTGGCCTTCATCCCCGATTCTCCTGACAATCCTGGCGATGTCGACGGCGACGTTTCCACCACCGATCACGATTACTTTTTCTCCCAGATCTACCTTGTATCCAAGGTTTGCATTGAGAAGGAAATCGATGCCGTGGATAACACCATCCAATTCACGGCCCGGTATATCCAGATCTCGGGTCAAATGAGCACCGATGGCGATAAAAATCGCATCGAACCCCTCATTCCTAAGATCGGCTATGTCAAAATCCCGACCGAGTTTGGCGTTGTAACGGACACTGATACCCAAAGAGAGGATCGCTTCAATCTCCCGTTTGATCAGATCCCTGGGGAGTCTGTATTCCGGTATTCCCAGCGTCAACATGCCGCCGGCAACCCCTTGGACCTCAAAAATCGTACATTCGTGTCCCAACCTGGCAAGGTCATGGGCACATGAAAGGCCCGCGGGCCCTGAACCAATAATCGCCACCTTTTTCCCGGTCTTCTCAGGATGAAGACTTCCCGGTGCTGTGGAGAGCTTGAGAATATCTGTCAGGGCAAGAAGCGATCTGGCTTCGACGCCGAACCGTTCCGTGACAAAGCGCTTCAATGCCCGGATCGATATGGGGTCATTCTCGACCACCCCTTTCCTGCAGGCCTCTTCACAGGGATGCGCACAGACCCTGCCGCAGATACTGGCAAAAGGATTGGGCCCCCTTGCAATGGCATAGGCCTTCTCGTAATCACCCTCATAGATGGCCTGAACATAGGCACCGGCTTTTGTGTTTACCGGGCATCCCTGATTGCAGTTAAAATTTCCCCGAAGATAGCCTTCATCGACGGGCCGAACGGCATACTGCTTCATCGTAATCTATCCTTTGAGGAATTCCACAAAGCCTACGCCACCAATCAGAATAATCAGCCCTATAGAGATGCCGAGGCCAAAAACAATTCGAATTTCTCTTGCCACGCTGTACGCTTGTTCTTGCTCTTTCATGATCTCTACCTGAATGTTAGTGTTTGCTGAGATAGCTTGTCACACATCACCTTGATCTGAGGCTACCGTTTCCGTTCCCTCTTCATCTTGAAATCAAGCGAAATCTCCCCATCTTGAGGTACGGTAACTTCTTGAGAAGGCCCCTTGGCCTTTTTATGCCAGACATTCAACGTATATGTACCGGCCGGGACGTCTTTGATGGTAAAGACGCCATCCTTACCTGT
>JAZFSW010000462.1:0-8261 GCA_036446375.1 Desulfobacterales bacterium
CGCTTGTCTGATGCGGGCTGCTGTCATGGGCAATTCGAATAGACGCACACCGATGGCATCATAAATCGCGTTTGCAATTACTGCTCCCATGGGTGTGATGGGCGCCTCGCCACATCCCATAGGTGCCATTTCGGGATTGTCGATCAACACCGGCTCTATCTTGGGTAGCCATGAAAACCGCGGTAGTGAGTATGTATCAAAATTCTCATCAAGGATTTTTCCTCCCTTAAAGCGAATCTCTTCCTCCAGTACATACCCCAACCCCATGGTAACACAGCCCTCAATCTGTAACCGGGCCCCTTCAGGATTGATTATTTCTCCCATATCCAGAGCACAAACCACCCGTTCGACCCTAACGGCTCCGGTCGTCTTATCCACGCTGATCTCAGCGATGGTTGCCACATAGGACCCTTTGTAGTCCGTACAGGCGATGCCGTACCCTCTTTTTGAGGGCGCTTTTGCAAAGGAGTGGCCGAATTGTTTGGCCGCAGCACGAAGGATGTGGCTCATCCGGCGGTTCTTCAGATTGGCCAGACGAAAGGTCAGCGGATCCAGACCTGCCGCTTCTGCCATGATGTCGATCTGCGATTCCATGGCAAAAACATTGGTGTTGCTTCCCGGTCCCCGCCATGCACCGGTTCCGAAAGGATGGACCTTGATGTTACTTCGCCAACCGCCGCGGGACAGTACCCGATGATGCGGGATATCGTAAAATGTTTCAGAGCTTCTTGCGCCTGCGAAATAGTTGTCGTAGTCCCAGTAGGTGATTTTGTTGCCGGCATCGAGACCGGATTCAATCTTGATGACTGCTGCAGGACGAAAGGTATCGTAGAAAAACTCCTCCCGCCGATCCCAGGCCACCTGTACCGGTCTTCCCGTCTTTTTTGCCAGCCAGGCCGCTTCGACCACCTGCTGACCGCCGGTTTTGCCGCCAAAGCCGCCGCCGACAAAAGGCGTGATGACCCGAATATTCTGGGAAGGCAATCCCAGGGTCTTTGCAGCGTCTTCCCGTGCCCTGAAGGGCGCCTGGGTCGAGGCCCAGACCGTGGCCTTTTCTCCCTCGACGTGCACCAGGGCTGCGTGGGGTTCGATGGGAGCATGGGCGACATAGTGGTTGTAATAGATCGATTCAAACTGCTTTGTAGCCAGACGACGACCCTTTTTGATATTGCCGCCTTCCGTTACCGTTTGGCTGGGTGGATTTGAATCGAGGAGATGATCGAATATGGTCTTGTTGTTGACCGTGGGTTCCGGCGTGTCGTATTGGGCATCGATTCTGCCAAGGGCTTTTTCCGCCCCATCCGGTGTTTTATGAAGAACCGCAACCACATCACCCTCTCTCACGACCCGGACATCCTCGAGTCTTTCGGCGCCCGTAGTATCCACGTGGGTGAGTTTTGCACCGTGTACCGGCGGCCGTAAGAACCTGGCATACAACATCCCCGGCAATCGTATGTCAGCGGTGTATTGCGCCTCACCGGTCACCTTCTGTCTGGAATCTACCCGATTCATCGCCTTTCCCGAAACATTGCGCCGGGAAGATGACGTGATCGAGGTACCTTCCGCCACCTGTCGTTCGATGCGCTTTCCCATGGTAAGTTGGGCATAGGTGACGCGCTTTTCCGGGTGTCGCGGATCGAATATTTCCCCATTTTCTGCAATCAGCCCCTTTGGCGACACATGAAGGGTCTCAGCGGCCATTTCTACCAGTACCGTTCTTGCTTCAGCCGCTGCTTTGCGCAGCGTGGGGCCAAAATACTGGGTGGTCAGTGAGCCGAAGGTGCCCCAGTCCGGCGGGCAGAGCGAGGTGTCTCCCATGACCATATCAATCGATGAGAATGCAACCCCGAGTTCGTCTGCAAGCATCTGGGCAAGAGAGGTGTTGATGCCCTGACCCATCTCGATTTTTCCCGTAAAACAGGTGACCCTGCCATCCGTGCCGATCCTTAAGATCGCATTGAAATCGGGTTGCTGTTGCCCCCAGGATTCCGGATCACCCAGGGAAATGTAAACGACGACACCCCCACTCAATGCCCCCATGCGCTTGAAAAAATCACGACGGCTGATGTCTGAAGCAGACGGCGGCGGATCGGAGGGGAGTGTTGAAATCTTGTCTTTCTTTTTCATCTCATGCCTCCTTTCATTTCTTTTGCAGCCGCTAGAATGGCGTCGAGGATTCTCACGTGTGCCCCACATCGGCACAAGTGATGCTCCATGCCTGAGATAATATCATCACGGGAGGGATCGGAGTTTTCCGATAACAGTTCATAGGCTTTCAGAACCATTCCGGGCGTACAAAAGCCACACTGGAGCGCATCATGTTCGATGAATGCTTGCTGCAGGGGATGCAATGGGCCGTCTTCAGCCAGGCCTTCGATGGTAATGACTTCCGCACCATCGACCGATCTTACCGGCGTTGAACAGGACTCGACCGCTTTTCGGTTAACCAGCACGGTACAAGCACCACACAATCGTTTGCCACACCCGTATTTGGTTCCGGTAATGCCCAGATCCGTGCGCAAGACCCATAGCAGGAGCCGGTCGCTGTCACATCTGACTTTCACCGATTGGCCGTTTAGCTTAAAAGCAATGGTCTCGATCATCCAGTACCCCCTTTCTCGAAGGTCACACTTTCACTGCAATGGTTCTTCCTGTCAGCGCCACCGCTGCATTCCAATCACCGCAGAGCCGCAGAGAACGCAGAGGAAAGAAACGATTATTTAATATTAGTCACTTATCTTTGTGTCCTCTGCGATAGGTCTCGCTGTAAGCGAGAGGACCGAAGCGGGCGGTGAAAAGACAATTGTCGTTTCATACGAGGCCATCAACCCGGTCCGGACTTCGCCTATCCCTCAATAAACGCCTTAAATTTCCCCAGACCTTCTTCTATCTCCGATGTATCGATGCCTGAATAGGCCAGCCGGATGTAAGAACGATCCTCACCTGCCAGCGGTCTGCCAAAATGCATTCGGGTGCATACGGAAACACCGGTTTCGTGGAGTATCGTCTTCCGGAAATCCTCATAATCGAGGATCCCCTTATGCTTCATGGCTTGAGTCACGTCAGGATAGAGATAAAAGGTTGCACTCGGTCGAAAGCAGTGCACCCCTTCAATGGTGTTGAGAATATCGACGGCCGTATCCCGCCGCTCCTTAAGGATCTTGAGGATCTTCTTTGGACCTGTCTGGTCACCGGTAAGCCCTTCCATGGCCCCATACTGGATAAAGTGGTTTGAACAGGACTCGTCATTGACATTGAGCTTTGCAATAACATCGATGATTGCTTTCGGTCCGATCGTTGCACCCAGACGCCAGCCGGTCATGGCAAACTTCTTGGAGAATGTATATAGGATCACGCAGCGTTCCTGCATCCCCGGCAAAGATGCGAAAGAGGCAGATTCACCATCATACCGGATATCGAAATACGCCTCATCGCAAAGGACATACAGATCATGTTTGCGAACCAGATCGGCGAGAAAGTCCAGCTCCGAGGGCATACATTCGGCCCCGGTGGGATTCTGCAGATCATTAAGGATCAGCAGTTTTGTTCGATCGGTGATTTGTGCCTCGATGGCATCCAGATCGATGGCGAAGTTCTTATCCCCCGGTATATACCCGTAGGCCAGGGCCTTTCCCCCATGAAACTCAATCTGAGATTCATAAATCGGATACCCCGGATTGGGATACAACACCTCGTCTCCCGGATTCATAAGGGTCTGTATGAATTTAGAGATCGTCGGTTTCCCGCCGGGCTGTATCGCCACGTTTTCCATGGTGCACTCAATGCCGTGGGATGCGCTCACATCAGCGGCTAAAGCCTCTCGCAACCGGGGTATGCCGGCATTGGGACAGTATCCTGTCTTGCCGTCTTTTAGTGCGTCGATGGCAGCCCCGATAACATTTTCCGGTGTTATAAGGTTCATATCTCCCAGATGAAACGGGTATATCTTATTGCCCTTGGCTGCAAAGGCGGCGGCTTCGGCCGAAACGGCAAATGCAGTTTCTGTTCCCAGGTTGGAAATGCGGTCTGCTATTCTCATCTTCGATCCTCCGCGTATCTTTTTTTCGCACAGGGTTACCTCAATTCAATGAGGATACATCTATCATATTTTCCGGATCAGTTAAACAGGATTCCATCTTCTTCTATCACCCGGGTACCGTCAGCAACAGGCCCTCTCCAGTAAGTAGCATTGCCTCTGGCTTGCATCCCGCAAGCCGGGGCCAGTCGGATCGCAAAAGAACTGAATAAGAAGCGCATTTCTCTGAAATGCTTGGATCCTCTCGCAAAGGCGCAAAGACGCAAAGAAAAGACTTTAAATATCAATGCTTTACCTCTGTGAGCTCTGTGAGAGATGGAAATGTAGTTTCATACAAGTATTTGACACGATCCAGCTGTTTTGCTAACTGTCGGGTCTGAAGGTTCGACAGCTAAAATAGTGTTCATTGGGAGGAAACAAATGGGTGATATCATTCGTATCGGTGCGTTGATCTCCGGCGGCGGCACCAATCTGCAGGCCATTATCGATTCATGTGCGTCGGGGATGATTGATGGCAAGATGGTTTTTGTCGGAACGGACAACCCGGAGGCGAAAGGGCTTCAACGGGCAAAAGACCATGATATTGCCACCTTTGATGTGGATTACAGCGCCATTATCAGGGCTTACAAATCAGCCCCTGAAAAAGCGATTCTTCCGGCGGATCTTGACCTGGATGCCCTGATCGAAAAGCAATCGTTGTTTGCCGCCGATACCGATCCTGAAAGGGTAAAGGCGTTCTTTGCCACCCGTGCAATCGCTGAAGCCAAGCTTATAGACGCGATGGGTTCGTATCCGTTCGATCTTCTTGTCCTGGCGGGCTTTATGAGAAATCTCACGCCCTACTTCATCGACAGGATCAACACCGTTGCCGGAAGCTATCGCATTATGAATATTCATCCCGCATTGTTGCCGGCATTTCCCGGTGTCGACGGGTATGGTGATACCTTCCGGTATGGCTGTAAGGTTGGCGGGTGTACCGTGCATTTCATCGACTACGGTGAAGATTCCGGACCCATCATAGGACAGAAGGCCTATGAGATCCTGCCGGACGATACGCTGGCGTCGATTAAAGAAAAGGGTCTGGCATTGGAATGGGAACTATACCCGGAATGCATCCAGCAATTTGCTCAGGATCGATTGCGGATCGTGAAGGCTTCAACCAGCGAGGGGGCGGAAGGGGAATCCGGGAGGCTCGTAGTTGAGATCAAGCCGCCTGCATGAGATTGCCGCCAGCGGGGGATGTCACAGAATCTTGGCCATCAGCGGTATGGCAACGAAGGTGCCTAGAGAACTGCCGATATTCGTAAACACCACCACGAGAAGGACCCGGGTAACCTTATTTCGCCAGAAGCCTCTGATGGAAAGCATATCGTCCGGAAGACTCTCAAAGTCTATTACCTTCGGTTTTCTGGTATAGGCTTCTACAAGGCCCGAAACCCAACCTGCTGCAATCATTGGATTTAATGATGTCAGAGGCGCCGCCAGGATCGCTGTGATGACGGTTACGGGGTGTGCGAGGGCCAAAGCGGCACCGATGCCGGCAAATACCCCGTTTGCCAGTATCCACCATGTGAGCATATCGGTTCCGGTCTCTAACCCCCCGTAGAAGAATCCGAGGACAATCAAGAGGACGATGCCGGCCGGTATCAGCCATTTGAGAAGACCGGAGATCTTCCTTCTTGGTGGGATCTCTTCAAGAGGGGCAATATCGATGGTATCCTGCCAGGATGCTTTGATACCCGGGACATGGCCTGCGCCGACGACCGCTACGATCTTTTTTCCCGGGGCGGTTCGGATTTTCTCGGTGAGGAACCGATCGCGCTCATCAATGAGAATCTCTCTGAGAAGCGGCATGGTTTTTCCCACATCGGCAAGCAATGTTTCGAGGACATCGGCCTGCTTCATTTCTTCTATATCTTCTTCACTGATCTCATCAATGTCTCCGACCGACAACATCAACTGAAACAACAGCTTGAGCTTGCTCCACAATCCCATCATTCGCCAGGTTCTGGACAGGGTAACCCGGATGTCGCGGTCTGCCAGGTGTATCTCGGCCCCGATGGCCTCCCCGGTTTCGATGGCTCGCATCATTTCTTCGCCCGGTTTGACATCGAGTTTTTCTGCAATCCGCCTTTGAAAGGAAGCAAGGAGAATATTAGACAGGAGAAGAAAGGCTTTCTTTTCCCTGATTACCTTGATGATATTGGTGTCCTGCCATTGTTTTTTCTTGCGAATGGAATCGTACCTGGATTCACAGAGTTCTACGGATACCGTGTCCGGCCGCTCGTTCTCGAGGACTTCAGATACCAGTTCAACGCTTTCTCTTGAAACATGGGCTGTTCCGATAAGAATAATCTCTTTGTCTTCCCAGCTGAGGCGATGTATCATGGGATGGTCGTTTGTTGTCGTCGGCATAGGGCTTTTCGTGATTCCTTTCCGGTGCCATGAGGGCTGTGGGCTATTCTACTGAGCATTTCTCAAAATCAGTATCTGGATCGACTGGTGTAACTATTATAGTTGTCCGGCCAAAGCAAGGAGAAAGAATTCGGTTCATCGCGCCAGCCTTCGCGACGACGATCGTTTACAGCAGCCAGGAAAGGCCTTATCTTTTCCCTGACCTATCCGTATAGCAACGAGAAACAGGATTCGGGAAATCGGGCGATAGCGATGCTTGTATATGATGAGACATATCATTGGGAGGGATGGGGAGGGAAACTCCAACTTGCCAGCGGAAAGTGCAGGCTTCGTATCTGTGATCTTGAAAAGGGCAATGGGGAGCACCTCACCCATCTACGATCGATTCTCGTTGTTGTCTCTGACATTCCCGGCAGTAAAATGTCCGTGAGAAGCTGTGCCGGCCATATCGCCACAGGCGTTGCCGGGACCTTCAAGATCGATCCAAAACGGATGCTGCTGATCGAATACTCCCCCGGCAAAACCTATGGTGGCAAGACGGTGAAACAGATGCCGGAAGCCTATGACGTTGCTGAGTTCACATGGCACAAAGGCAAGGCTATCCATCCGAAGTGGCGCCCTCTTCAGCCCGCGATGCGCGCTATCCTCAAGAACCTTCTCAAAGATACTTAGTGCCCTATGGCACCACCAAACTGAACTGTGGCCTTTCTGATCTGAAAAGAAACTGAATAAGAAGCGCATTTCTCTGAAATGCTTGGATCCTCTCGCAAAGGCGCCAAGACGCAAAGGAAAGACTTTAATATTAAGGCTTTATATCTTCAGTTCCCCGCGTTCTCCGCGCCTCGAGCGTAGCGGGCGGTGAGAATCAGCATGTAGTTTCATACAAGGATCAGCTCTATCCCAGAATGCCTGGACCGAGACACGGATGACCTCTTACAGGACCTTCGGACCCGGCCCGTAAAGATTGTTGACTTAGTTGGTCAACTAAGATAACAATGGGCTCGATTCAACCTGAAGAGGCATTTTCGGCATGTTCGGACTGACAAGCAAGGCGAACTACGGTATTGAAGCGGTTCTGGAGCTGGCAGGAAACTACGGCAATGGTCTTCTCCAGATAAAGCATATTTCCGAGAAGAGGCATATCCCCAGGCAATATCTGGTCCAGCTTCTCAATCGTCTCTTAAAAGCCGGTATTGTGAGAAGTGTTCGCGGCAATAACGGGGGATACATGCTAAACGATCATCCCGACAATATCAGTGTTCTCCAGGTGCTGGAGCTGTTGGAGGGCGAAATTGAATTCGGGAGCACCCATAGCGGGGAAGGTGCCGTTAAAGAATTGTATCAGACCATCGAGAAAGAGATAAGGAGACAGCTGGACATTTCACTGGCAGCGATACTTGCCAGGCAGCAAGCGATTGACGAAACGGTGATGTTTTATATATGATGCCTGTGCAAAAAAGTCCTTTCTACATGAATTCAGGGATTTAGGAATTAGGGAATTGCGCATCATTTGAGGTCGATAGGATTATGTTCGCTCTGGCGAGTGGACAAATTGTGACCTTCTATAGGACCATCATACATAGAAGGCTGGGGAGGCAACGCATTTCTTCGCAATGCTATGGAGGGTTTTTCGATGAACATAAAGATAAATGGTGAGAACAGTTTGATTGAAAGCGATGGGATCACCATATTGGCACTACTGAAGGAACAGAACGTGACAAAGCCTGAAATGGTAGCGGTCCAACTCAATGGTAAGTTTGTCAGCAGTGAGGACCTTGATGGGACCGTTCTAAAAGAAGATGATGAACTT
>JAZFSW010000463.1:0-3325 GCA_036446375.1 Desulfobacterales bacterium
GCAATGAAAAAGAAAATGTCATTCCCCATCTGATCGAATGTGCGAAAGCTTACGTAAGCCTGCAGGAAGTATGTGACGTGTTTCGCGACGTGTTTGGGGTGTATAAGGCTCCCTCGATTCTGTAACATCCGACGAGAAGGAAACCTGATTTCATACAGGAACTATCCAAATCGAAATCGGGATCGCAATCGCAATCGAAGGCTTCTAGGCACAAGCAAAGGACCGATCCCGATTTCGATCCCGATTTCGATGGTGATTAATTAATGTTTGCCTCTGTGTCCTCTGTGAGCTCTGTGAGAGACAGAAATGTAGTTTCATCCGAGGTTGTGCTTTGAAAGATCATCATTTCAGCTTTCCTATCGATCCGAACAGAACCGACCGGGTCAGCCACCTCAATGACCTTCTGGGAACCCACTTGGCTGAGCTGCTCGATCTGATCATCCCCATATCCGGCGGATCGGATCAACGAATCGAAGCATTTCGATTGCTGAACGACAGGGACACGATTTACCCCTTGCCGTCGACGGCGAAGAACAATGGGAACATCCCTGGGATTCTCGATATCTATGAACCGAGGATCGGATACATCAGGAACCTTCTTGAATCGATGCTGCGGATCGTCGACGTTGAAAAGGATGGTGAGATCGTCACCATTGACGGCTTCCGGTTGAGGCATCTGGAACACTGGCTTTCTCCCAGCTCGGGTGCTTCGGATATACTGGCCCATGCAGCATCCGTGTGCCGCCTGGACTGTGAATTCTGTTACAACAAGGGCAGTATGCCCCCCCTTCAGCCCCATCCCCGACAGGCCGATGATGTGGAATCGCTTTTCACCCGGATATCCCACTATGTACCCAACGGGAAGTTGGGTCTCTTCCATTGCGCAACCAGCCCCTGTGAGGCACTGGACCATCCCAACATAAAGGACATCCTCGGTTGTTTGCGTGAAAAGACCGATGAGCTGATCCGCATTCCTACCCATGGTGCGACGCTGACCGATGAGATGGTTGACTTTCTCGCCCGATTAGCGCCTGTGTCCCTGGATGTTTCTCTCAATAGCGCATCGATCTCCCGCCGGCAGTGGTTGATGAAAGACCCTGAGCCCCGGATTGCCCTGGACTCCCTTTCCCTGCTCCAATCGGCCCGGATCCCCTTTACCGTGGTCATTGTGCCCTGGCCGTTTCCCTCTGAATCTACGATGATAGAGGATCTGGGCGAAACCGTTCGATTTGCCGCCCGACACGATGCCACACATATCCAGATCAGCCTGCCCGGTTACACCCGTGGTTTCTCCTGCAAGACGTTGTTTGATCAGGAAGGGATCTGGAAGGCCATCAAACAGGAAGCGATGATCCTGCGGGATAGCGTCTCTTGCCCCATCGTGCTGCGACCGGGTATTGTTGAAGAGTATGATGATCCGATCCGGATGGATCTACCGCTTGTCGCCGGTGTGGTTAAGAACTCACCGGCCGACCGAAGCGGTCTTGCTGCAAAGGACTGCATCGAACGGATCAACGGACTCAAGATCAAGAGTCGCGTTCATGCCCGGGCGCTGTTGAATACCATTCATCAGAGCGATATGCATTCAACATCCCTTTCGGTACGTCGAGACGGTTCTACACTTGATCTGACACTGAAACTAAATGACCATGATTATCCCTATACACGGGAAACCGACCATCACCTGGGAGTTGTCTTTCCCTTCTCCGGGATCCCGCAGGAGTGGTTTGAAAATATCGAAAGGGCAATTGCGGCGCATCAGGGACAGAACATTCTGATCTTGAGCTCACCCTTGGTGGAACCGTATATGGCCAAACATCTGCCGGAAAACGGCTGTCTCTCCGGACGAAACATCTATCTTCGGGTCCCCCGGAATAATTACTTCGGCGGCAACATTTCTATGGGTGACCTGCTGGTGGTCGAGGATTTTATCCTTGCCATATCGGATTTTATCGACCGGGAAGGTCTTCGGCCCGATCTCGTCTTGATTCCGTCCTCACCGTTTCACCTGAGCGGCTGGGGCAGGGACCTGACCGGACGCGTCTATCTGGACATTGAGCGCCACACGAACGTCAAGGTGGCCCTGATTGAATGCGACCCGATATATGATTGAAGGAGGGTTGTCACTTTTGCAGCGGTTCAGCCACTAAGACCCAAAGGTACGAAGAAAGCACAGATCATACCATTGTAGTCTTCGTGTCTTGGTGTCTTTGTGGCTGGGCAGCGATCGTTTGAATCAAGGAGAATCCCATGGATAAGAAGATAAGGGTATTGGTGTCAAAGGTCGGTCTGGACGGGCACGACAGAGGGGTAAAGGTTATCGCCTACGGGTTACGTGACGCCGGATTCGAGGTAATTTTCCTGGGGATTCACCACACACCGGACCAGGTGGCCGATACGGCTATCCAGGAAGATGTGGATGTGGTTGGGCTTTCGATCCTATCCGGGGCACATATGCATCTGACCCAGAAAGTTATTGAAAAACTTCGGGATCAGGGGGGGGATGACATATTTGTCGTGGTCGGCGGCGTCATTCCGGAAGAAGACAAACTCGAACTGATGAAAATCGGTGTGGGACACATATTCACTTCCGGCACCGACATCAACCGGGTCGTCCAGGTAATCAATGATAACGTGAACCGGGATAGGTAGAGAGGGGTTCGTTCATGAAAGGGTTGCTATCGAATGTGCGAATTATCGACATGACGCGGATGCTGGCCGGACCCTATGGTACCATGCTGCTGGCGGATATGGGGGCAGAGATGATTAAGATTGAGGGTCATCTTGGCGATCATACCCGGGGCGGAAAAGAGGCTTCACGGGGAGGGATGGGCGCTTACTTCCTTGCGGTGAACCGGAACAAGAAGAGCGTGGTCCTTGACCTGAAAACGCTGGAGGGTTTGGAGATTCTCTATGGGTTGATCAAAGAAGCCGATGTGGTTGTGGATAACATGCGGCCAAAAGCACTGAAAGCGTTAAAGTGTGACTACGACGATCTCAAGAAAATCAATCCCGGAATCATCTCCTGTTCCCTCAGTGGCTTCGGCCACACCGGACCCTACCAGGACAAGACCGCGTTTGATCTCACCATCCAGGCCATTAGCGGTGGCATGAGTGTGACCGGGGAGGAGGGGGGCGCCCCGATGCGCATGGGACTGCCCATCGGTGATGTGGGCGGGGGAATGATGGCAGCTCTGGCCATTGTGTCGGCTCTGAACTATCGCCATGCCACGGGTAAGGGCCAGAAGCTGGATATCAGTCTGATGGATACCCAGATATCGCTGGCCTCATACATGACAGCCTATTGGTTGATCGGTGGCAAGCT
>JAZFSW010000464.1:0-8018 GCA_036446375.1 Desulfobacterales bacterium
GGCGTACCAGATCGGCGTATTGCCACGGTGTAGGTGCGCGCTGAGTTCTCATCCGGGAAAAATCCCAGCCGGATAGCTCACCGACAGATTTCGAAATCTGCCCTAGGGCCTTAGGTGTAAGTTGCATTGGCAATCCTCGCTATTCATGCCTGACGCTCACATTAAGGAATGATTCTGTAAGATTGAATTCTTCAAATTTCGCAGAACAAACATCAACACCCAAACTGAAAACGCCCACTCATCCCCTGACCCTACCCTGAGAGTAAGGGGGTGAGTAGGCGCCTTGAAGACTGGGGTGACGACACTACTTGACATAGGTTGTTATTTTTTGCGGCCAGTCGACTGTGAGATAGTCTATCTTACCTGCTGCTGTCAAGAAGAAAAGATTGAATCCTCTCGCACCAGTCTTCGTCGAAGGCTACGCCGGGAAAGAAGCCGCCGATCAACAGGCTGTCGGGTTCGCCCATCAATCGTCAATAACACATGGGCGCCAACACATACATGGCCCATCCGCAGTACTCTCTGCCATACGTGAAATACTCATCTTGAACCCTATGCAGATGGTCAATGACTTCGTGACGTTCTGGATGATCCGGGTTGTCTCCCATCCACCGGATCAATCCATGCCAATTGTCTGATTCGTATCTATCCCAATCGTCGGGACTGGCGATGGTTAAGGCATCCCACCTCAGTGCGCGCCTATGCATGCCTGCAATAACGCCTCTGGCAGACCGTCAAACAGATCACTGATGGGTTCCATTTTCGCCATCCTGCTTATTGCTTCAGCAAAAAGCGGGGCAACCGACACTATTCTAAACTTGTCGGATGTTACTCTCGGGTTCTCTATGGTATCCGTGGAGATCACCAACTTCACATCACTTCCAACGATTGCTTCCACCCCTTCGGCACTAACGGGAAGATGAGAGAGACACGCGTATACATTCTGGGCCCCACGGGCCTTAAGAAGCTTTGCCAGCTCGACGATCGTGCCTCCGCTGATACTGAAATCATCAACGATGATAGCGTTTCGTCCCGCGACATCACCCATCAATTCCAAGATCTCAGCTTTCTCGTCGTGGCCGCTCCTTGACTTATCAGCGATAGCCGTCGGCAGGTTCAGATATCCACTGAACTTGCGAGCATCTTTGGCGAACCCGGCATCCGGTGCAATGATAACAGCGTCCGAAAGTGAGAGGGATCTGACCACCTCCGCAAGAAGCGGACGCGCGTACAGGTGATCGACAGGTTTCTTGAAGAAGCCTTGTATCTGTGCAGCATGCAGATCCATCGTGATAATTCTGTCGGCACCAGCCAATTCGATGCACTCGGCACACACCCGGGCGCGAATACTGACGTGGGGTTCGTCTTTCTTGTCTCCTTTGGCGTAGCTGAAATAAGGAATCACAGCTGTCACATATCCGGCACCTGAACGCTTGAATGCATCCATCCAGAAGAGGAGTTCTACCAACTCAGTGTTCGCGTCCAACCCGATGGGCTGTACCAGGTATACGGATTTCCCTCTGACGTTTTCGCCGATCTTGACGTACGTGTTGCCTTCGGAAAACGTTAGTACTTCGGTCTCTCCCAGGTCGACCCCGAGGTAATCACACATCCTCCTCGCGAAGGCCTTCCCTGAACTTCCGGCAAATATTCTATAATCTCCGCTCATTTTCATCACTCCTTTCTTGTGTGAGACTACATCTAAGGAATAGGTTTGCGCCTATTCGGCTTCAAAAGAAGCAGTGTTCAGGTGTCAGGACATCTATTCAGAGACCCTTACTGACACCTCAATGCCAATCCGAGACATCACTTCGGCTGCACAATCTTCAGATGCAGCTCATCCAATTGCTCCGGATCGACAGTAGAAGGCGCGCCCATCATCAGGTCTTGAGCCTGCTGGTTAAACGGAAACGCGATGACCTCCCGCAAGTTCGGTTCATCAGCCAGCAGCATGACGATCCGGTCGATGCCGGGTGCGATGCCGCCATGGGGGGGTGCACCGAACTTGAAGGCGCGTATCATTGCACCAAATTTCTCATCCACATGCTCTCTTGAGTACCCGGCAATCTCAAACGCTTTGTACATCAGTCTCGGATCATGATTCCGAATCGCGCCACTGGAAAGCTCAATGCCGTTGCACACGATATCGTATTGATAGGCGAGGATCTCAAGTGGATCTTTATCCTCCAAATCCTGCATACCTCCCTGGGGCATCGAGAATGGATTATGGCTGAACCCTATCTTGCCGGTTGGATCATCGCGCTCATACATGGGAAAATCGACAATCCAGCAGAAATGGAAGGTATCCTCTTCAATCAATCCCAGCCTATCCGCCAGTTCAGTCCGAACCTGTCCCGCAATCTCACAGGCTTTGCTCTCATTGTCTGCGACAAAAAACATGGCATCCCCATCCTCAATATTTCCGGCCTTTCGCAGAGCCTGGCGCTCTGATTCACTAAGGAATTTGACGATAGGGCTCTTTTCCTTGCCGTCTTTCCAGGTGATATAGGCCAGCCCCTTTGCACCGATGGATTGCCCGAAGCCGACCGTATCATCGTAGAACTTCCGGGATTGACCGGCAATCCCTTTGACCGGGATCGCTCGAATGACCCCGCCCTGTTCCAGGACCCCGGCAAACGCGTTGAAACCCGTTTTGCTGAACACATCGGTCACATCAACGATCTGTAGTGGATTCCTCAGATCCGGCTTGTCACTTCCATATCGAAGCAGTGCTTCCCGATAAGGGATCCGCGGAAACGGTGTCTCGGCAATCTCTTTGCTGCCATATTCGCGGAATAGTCCGCTAAGCAGCTCTTCAACAACTTCAAGAACCTCATCCTGTGTAACGAAGCTCATCTCCAGATCGAGCTGGTAGAATTCTGCCGGTGTGCGGTCGGCCCTCGCATCCTCATCGCGAAAGCACGGCGCTATCTGGAAATAGCGGTCAAAGCCTGCCACCATATACAATTGCTTGAACTGCTGGGGCGCCTGGGGAAGTGCATAGAACTCTCCGGGATGTATGCGGCTTGGCACCAGATAGTCCCGAGCACCTTCAGGAGAACTCTTTGTGAGAATCGGTGTTTGGTACTCAAGAAATCCCATTGCCGTGAGTCTGCTGCGAATCGATGAAATGACTCTGGAGCGCAGGACAATATTCTGATGTAGACGCTCACGCCGCAGATCCAGAAAACGATACTTCAGCCGAAGCGCTTCAGGCGCATTGTCATCTCTTGCGATCTGAAACGGAATCGTATCCGCCTCACCGAGAATCTCCATCTTGTCTGCCACCACCTCGATGACGCCGGTCTTTCGATTCGCATTGACCGTATCGGGTGTTCTGGCAACGACCGTTCCGGTAAAGCTCACCACGGCTTCCAGCCGCCAATGCTCCAAGCTTCTATGGAAGTCACGCTCCGGGTCGACAACGATCTGCGTGATACCGTAATGATCGCGCAGATCGATGAAGATGATGCCGCCGTGATCTCTTACGCTATGGATCCACCCCCCGAGTTTGACCTCCTGTCCACCATCTTTCATGCGCAATTCGCCGCATGTATGGGTCCTGTATCGATGCATTTTCATTTTTCGTTCCTCCTAACCCGAACACGCCGGGAAAATCTGCCACTAAGCCACCAAGGCACAAAGAGTAGCTTCTGACCATAGCCTGACTTCGTGTCTTAGTGCCTTGGTGCTTTTGCGCAGTGGTGGCAAGATCACTCTTTCAGATGAATCCTTCGCGGACATGATGTGGTTTCAGTAAATGGGCACTGAACGCAAAAAACCCCACTATGGTTTCCCATGGTGGGGTCTCGATTCGCTCAGTGAATTGTTTCTTGGTTAATCCCTACAAAATGCGAGCAAACCTACCCCACCACGGTCACAACAATGATTGTGACCGTTATTATCATTATTACAATTCACGAATGATAGGGGCAAAAAGGTGCTCAAAATATTTCCTCAATGTAGTATTCAGGGCTCATATAGAATAAGATGATGGTTCTGTCAACCCAAGATTATCGCAAGAGATAGACAATACATCCCCCGCCGCTTACCGTTGGATACGAGCGCTCATTCTCGTCGTCCCGAGGGTTGTCCGGTGTTCGGCTCCTATCAGAGTTTCTTTCTCGATCAGACGGGTTAAATGGGCTCGAGGCGGTGCTTACGCGCTCGCATCAATCTCGCTCTGTTTGAAGAGACTCAGGAGTTGTATGCCTTCTTCAGCCAGCTTTTCGAAGCCGCCGGTCTCACGATCGATCACACAGATGGTCCGATCAACAGGTATACCATCTGCCCGCAACATCCTGGCCGAATCAATGATAGCACCCCCACTGGAAACAACATCTTCAATCAGCAGGATTGTTTTGCCTTCCAGATCAGCCCCTTCGGAATAGAGGCACGTACCATATTCTTTGGGCTTCTTTCGAATAAACGCAGCAGGCAACCCTGTCATGTGACTGAGCATGGTTACAATCGGAATACCGCCCATCTCCAGCCCTGCGAGCACCTCAATATCCGCGGGAAGCTTCGCGACCATTGCTTCGGCAATGTCAGCAAGTAACTCCGGATCGGACTCGAACTGATACTTATCAAAATAGGAATCACTCACTTTGCCTGAACGCAATGTGAATTCTCCAAATATCTTCGATTTGGTGAGAATTCTATTGGCTAATGTCATGGTGCTCCTATCGTCTGAAGATTATCGGACCCCTGGGTCTACTGTATCGAGGGCCGGTCAGGAATCTGCCCGTTGACAATACCATGTATCAGAGAAATCTACTCAGTGAAAGCAAAAGGATGGGATTCTACACTTCGTCGTCAGTGCGACTGCGCACAACCTCAACCCTGAACTTGGCCATGAGGGCAGCCAGGGCCCCAAGTCCTGTGAGTAGTGGCGCAATCACCACGGCCGCGCCTCCCACTGCCACGCCTGCCGTGAGGGGAATCTCGATCAATGCCCTACCATGAGCGTTCCTGATGATGAGACGGCGCACATTCCCTTCCTTGACAAGGCGTGTTACCCGGCGTATGAGTTGGCTGGCAACGATTTCAATCTCCTCGATCCAGTTGCGATTTTCTCTTCTTTTATGGTCTTCCATGTTTTCCTCCAGTTGGTGATCCAGTCATCCGATCACCGGAAATGCAGCGCTTGAGCCATCTTGCCTCCTAGTCTCTCCAATACCTTTTCACAATACCGTCCCGGACCTCGATATAGAGGTTCTCCTTCACCACCCTGGAATTGTCGATGTTGATTATAAAGAGGAGGTGGAATCTGTTTCTGGTTGTATGAGTGTATTCGTACCGAAGGATCTCGGCCCCATCGTCCAATCTCTTCTCACTGGTCGGCGTGCCAAATGTCTGGAGGACCCATTCCTTGGTTGTCTCACCAGGGCGGATCTGCCTTAGGGTGTCTTGTGCGGGCGCACTACGGTGGTGCCCATACGTGGTCCGCGAATCGTGTGAGACGATGCTCGCGCAACCCATGAAAACAAAGCCGATGAAAAACGCCAATGCAACTACCTGAGTAGATCGAAACTTCATGATGCCCTCCTGTCAATCGGAAACGCACTCAGCGTCCCGTCCCATTGGTTTGTTGAGAATATCGCTTTGAGCGAGTATTCACAGCAACTCTGGCCAATATAAAAACATACCTGCTGTAGGGTGCCCAATCTATTCCTCCAGCCTTTCCTTTCTCACTTAGCAGGAATCGTGCCAAATAGGGATAGGGACCAAAACGATATAATTCCAATCGGTTATGAAATAGGTTAGGGAAGGTGAGGCAATCATACGTGAGTGATGCGAAGCGCAGGAAACCACTATTTGGCCTTTTTCGCCAGTTGGGATGGGTTCAGGATGTCATTAATACCCGTGTTCTACAGATGGTCATCCGGGACACTGTGATATCAAGCGTCATCCAGTGTGGTGATCTCCCGCAAGTGGGATATATCCCCCCAGGTGTCCAGACGCCACGTCTCGCCAGATACGACGAAGCAATTGATGGCAGCGTTGAACAGCGAAAAGTGCCGTGGCTCGGACAACGCAACGTTAAGTGCGTATCGCATAAGACTGCTAAGAGCACCTCCATGCGTTACCACCAGCATCTTTCCACCGGGATGCTGTGCCGCCAGCTCAATACAACATGCGACACATCGTTCATATATCTGCCGGGTACTTTCACCACCGGGGAGCAGGTACGCATCATCGCCTGATTCAAATCTCGCGAACGCATCCGGATTCCGATCGCGAAAATCCACCATCGTCATGCCTTGCATCAGGCCCAGGTGACGCTCGCGCAGTCGTCTATCCGACGTAACGGGTAGCTGTAGCCGCGCGGCGATGACTTCCGCCGTCTGCATGGCCCGACCCAGATCACTACTGTAGATGACTTCGATGCCTTTGGTGGCAAGACCTTCTGCCAAAGCATGGGCCTGCCGAATTCCCACCCCGGTCAGCGGACTATCCAGATGCCCCTGCTGTTTGCCGACAAGATTCCATTCGGTTTCACCGTGTCGAACAACAAACAGAATGGTTGTATCGTTGTCAGATATCTTCTCCATTGTTCCCAGATAACCTCAGCGATGCATGAAATTACGAGGATTGAAACCCTTCAATACATCATCTGCTCTTTGTAGACCTGAACGGCATATTCGAAGTCTGCCAGATCGACATTGGTGGAAAGCGAGTGGTCCGACCCGAAAAGATACCGACCCCCACATGCTTTCATCCCTGTGCAGATGCGAGTGACTTCCCGTTCTATCTCGGACCGATCCCCCGATTCCAGTATCCTAGCATCCAATCCCCCCACAAATGCCAGTTTGTCCCCGTATGTTTCGGCAAACGCAACAGCATCACACCCCGCTTTGACTTCCATTGGATTGAGCGCATCGAACCCGGCATCGACGATAAGCGGGAGCGCATCGGTAATCCCGCCGCAGGTGTGGAGGACAACGGGAAGATCGTAGCTATGGAAAAAATCGACGATTTCCTTGTAATACGGGAAGAACAGCTTCTCCAGCGTCTTGGGTGAACAGAACAGGCCCCGGCTATAGCCCATGTCTTCATATATCCAGATACCATCGGGAATGCCGGCCTCTTTGAAAAGAAGGGCATAGTGTGCCTTGTAGAAATCGGTGTAGACACGGTTAAAGTCATGAATCCAGTCCGGGTCCAGGAGCATGGACTCGAACATACACATGTCCCCTAACGATGAGCGCATCTGCTCGAAAATGAAAAGATTACCAAAGAACGCCCACCTCCCCTTTGCCCGTGTCTTTTGCAACGAGGCACGGTCGTTCACGATATTCAGACGATGCGGATCGGTGGCGATAAGATGCGGCCGGTAGTCCTTTTCCCAGATCTCCCGACTGGTCATCCTAAAATCGATATGCTCCGGTGTGCCGGATTTCCGCTTCCAGTTCTTAAGGGACGCACCGGCACCATTGCGGGTAACGATCCATTCATCCGTTTCCTCAAGTGCCTCCCAATGTCCGCGAAGGGGCATCAGATCGAACCATCCCCCGCACCCGACCATATCGAAACCAAAATACTTCCCCGGTGCCATGGGTCTGCCCTTGTCTTCAGGATATCCCTGCTCTTCGACCCATTTTCTAAGGGTATCGGGCCAGGGAAGGTCGAACAGTCCCATCCGCGCGACCGATTTCTTTCTCAGAAAGCCATCAACAATCTCAAATGAATCCGTCATTGCATCCTTCCTTTCTATCGATCATCGGTTTCCGATAGCATGCGGCATGTATTTTCCCAACCATTTATTGGCAACATATTTAGTGGCAAGTAGAGCATCCTGGCCCAGAGGACCAGGCTTTGGTTTGCCCCTGAAAGGGGCTTTGCCAATGGTGATTGTGGAGTGCCTAAAGTGACTAAAGTGAGCTAAAGCGTGGCGTCGCTTCGCTCCACCAATCGAGACCTTTGAATTTCTCCTCACAGCAAACTTGCTGAATTGTAATATCAGTAGATTACAATTCCAATTCTTTCAAAATGCGCTGTTTTTCAAAGGTCTCAAA
>JAZFSW010000465.1:0-2477 GCA_036446375.1 Desulfobacterales bacterium
CCCGGATGGTCAGCGCACCCCCCAGACCGGCTTCGATCAGGTCCAGTTGTTCTGCGGCAACGCCTTCAAGGATCGATGCCTTGCCGATCACCCGGTAGCTCAGCCCCTTGCCGGGGACCTTTTCGTCACAAACCTTGTACTCCATACACTTTCCATTCAGGAATCGGATATAGTAATGGAGGGTCTCGCCTTCGGGAATATACGGGGATATTCCGTCCCCCTCTATTTCCAGGGCAATCTTGAACTCTCCCTGTGGTACCGCCTCAGACAGATCGTCCCGGCTGTTGGCAAGTTCAAACAGTGTCTCGTACCACGCATCTGTATAGATGTCCGGCATCCTCTCCTCCCCTTGCGGGCTATCGCCCAAGGTCTTCCAACAAGATCTTATGTGTCGCTCTCCGAAAGATACTGACCGTTTGGTTTTGAATATAGGGCGTTGTTTTGTTGAAAGCAACTGTTAATTCAGGCGGAAACATGGCGGCCAGAGATGGCTTGATTTGGCAAGACCAGCGTATTCGAAGTCAATGGCTTGCCCTCGCCCGGTGCGCCCGCAGGCGAAGCCAATACAGAATCCGCGACCCCCTGGCTTAGCAGAGGCAACCCCACCAAATTACCCAACGGCTTAGAGCCGAAATGGGTAGTTCCGACAGTTGCAGGAGGTTCGTTTCTCCCGGCGCCGCAGCACTTGGATTGCCCCTCCGAAAAGAAGGCGGAGACACCTTCTCGATCTCAGGAACCATCGTCCAGAACGATTTCAGCCCTGTTCTTGGTGTGATTGGATGTTATATCAATGGGTTGACATGATCTGTTAAGAAATCCAGACAATCAAGCGATCTTCACTCTGTGAAACGGATGGTGATAATATTCCTTGACAAGGAAGATTATCCGGATAATGATCCTCTATCATGAAAATTATCAAGAACAGACGACTCGATCTGCAGCTGCCTGCGGGACGCTCTGCTTTTCTCTGGGGGCCGCGAAAAGCAGGGAAGACCCATTGGATCAAGCGGCATTTTGGAGACGAGATCATCATTGATCTGCTGAAGACAGATGTGTTTGCAGACTATGCTACTCAACCCTCGCTGTTGCGGGAGCGCTACCAGGGACTCAAAGGACGCATCGTTATCGATGAAATCCAGATGGTTCCCGATCTGCTGAACGAAATTCACTGGATGATTGAGAATACCGATGCTTCCTTCCTGATGACGGGTTCGAGTGCACGCAAGCTGCGACGAGGGCATGCGAATCTACTTGGCGGGCGGGCCTGGCGGTATACAATGACGCCGCTTACCTATGGCGAAACAGAGTCTTTTGATCTGGAGGAGATTGTCGTCTCAGGGCTTCTGCCACCTCACTTTCTATCGCCCGATCCTGTTCAGGACCTGAGATCTTACGTGGCCGACTACTTAAAGGAAGAGATCGCCACCGAGGCAGCCATACAGAGCATGCCCACGTTTGCCGAATTCCTTCGCGTTGCAGCCCTGACTTCCGGCGAGTTGCTGAATTACACGAATGTGGGGAGAGAGACCGGTGTTAAAGCCAAGGTTGTCAGAAACTACTTCCAGATCCTGGAAGACACGCTACTTGGATATAGAGTCCAGCCGTGGCGAAAAGCAAAGCGCCGGCGGCTCATAGAAACTGAGAAATTCTATCTCTTTGATGTGGGGGTAGCTAATTATCTGGCCCGCCGGGCGCCCAGAATCGGTACACCTGAATTCGGTCATTCCTTCGAGAACTACATCCTTATGGAACTCAAAGCATACCAGGCTTATCGGAATCCTGAACTCGATATCCGGTACTGGCGAACCAGTACAGGGCTCGAGGTGGATTTCATTCTCGGCGAGATGGATGTCGCAATCGAAGTCAAGGCATCACGCCGCATACACAGCTCGCATTTCAAGGCCCTGATGGCGTTGCAGGAAGAACACAAGACCAAACATGCACTTATCGTTTCCCTTGAAGAGCAACCAAGGAAACCGGACCCGTCTATTGAGGTCTTACCATGGCAGGTCTTTCTTGAACGGCTGTGGTCTGGAGAGCTAGACGTATAGCAGATGTTCAGCCACGGCGGGTCCAGTTTTGATATTGGAAATGAAAGGACTTGGAAAAGGCATCCCTTTGAAGTATCCTAGGGGAGTGTTACGGTGGAAAAGAGGAACACGTATCGCGGGATCAGACGGGGGAATCCTATGCTGGATGTATTAGCAAAATCAACAGTCGAACAAACAATGTTGGACAATGCGGTGACCATGAAACCAACGCCAAGGGTCGAAAGACTCAGGGAAGCCCTCCTGAGTGGAAAATCCGGGGCATCGATCGACAGGGCGCGTATCGAGACAAGGGTCATGAGGGAAACGGAAGGGGAACCGATGGTGACCCGGCGGGCGAAGGTGTTTGCTGCGGTTGTCAGAGAAATGCCCATCGATATTCTTCCCGATGAGCTGATTGTGGGATGCTTCAGCGGAAAACCCCTATGC
>JAZFSW010000466.1:0-11132 GCA_036446375.1 Desulfobacterales bacterium
GTAACCGATGGCTAAGTAGAAATCTTCATATACAAGGCATAGTGGTTGGCTAGGCGCTCTGGTTGTATCATACATGCCGTATGTCGAACGTCTGGCCAAACGCTATAACGCCGTAGATGGAGACTTTTTACGACGCCATCAATGCAGATTGGATTCGGGTTCTGGGCTCAACGGCTGTCGATCCGGAGAATGTGTGTCATTTACCATTCGCAATGGGCCTGAATATGACATTTCCTTCAGATATAGAATGGATGTTTTTCGTGAAATAACAGGAGGATCGGGAGTGTCTACACCAGAAAAACCGGACAGTCAACCGGGTATTGAGTGCTGAGGAGATTAGTCTTCTGGAAAAAGCAGCCTAAATCGGTAATTACCAGGCGGCAGGGCACCGTAGACAGGAGGAAATGCCATTGCCATGATGAAAACGATCATGAGAAGACATGTGCTGCCCGGTGTGGGTAACAGATCTAATCTGCCATCCGGCATCCGCTCAAGAGCAGATTCACCTGCAGCAGGACAGCCGGCAGACAGAGCCTCAAGCGCATTTGCCAGGTTACTATCCGACAGGGTCAATGTGAATGGGCGAACCGATGCTCCTCTGCAATCGACGGCACCCCTGTCGCCCCAGGTGCTGCTCAGATACATCGCAATGATCCGTACCCAGATGAATAGCGCCCTCTTTCGGACCCTCGATGAGCCCGACGATGACATCTCTTCGCCTGCCGATTCCCTCAGCTGGCCCGGTTCTTTTCTGATGGACCGCCCGTCGGATTTATCGGCTCTAAGCGCGTATGCTGCCCAACAGACACGCGATTCTTCCCTACCCACAGAAATTGATAGAATCGTCGATCACGCTTCGAGGACCTATGACCTTGATTCCGGTTTGATCGATGCGGTTATCCAAGCTGAAAGCGATTATGATCCGGACAGCACCTCACCTAAGGGCGCAATGGGTTTGATGCAACTGATGCCTGAGACGGCTAAGGATCTGGGTGTGAAGGATCCTTACAATCCTGCTGAAAATATCATGGCGGGCTCCCGATACCTAAAACAACTGCTGGACCGGTATGACCAGGATATACCCCTTGCTCTTGCGGCCTACAATTGGGGAATGGGAAATATTGAAAGGCATCCGGATCGATTGCCTGAAGAGACCAGGACCTACATCACCCGTGTTGATGGATACTATCAGAAGAGACAGCGGGCTGAACGGTCCAATCCAGAACCCTTTCACCAGGATATATAAAGGCAAGCACCTGAAGACCTGATGGATGACACGGGCCCCGACAAGGGTTTTTCATGGATAGGAACCGGCTGCATTGCCCGCGATGACCCCGTGGCCAAATATGCGTGTAACCATCAGGGTTGATGGAAAAGGAACAGAGGATGAACCCATCGATGGGTCCAGGAATGGATGAGGCCCCAGACAACGGAACCATACTACTGATAGAGGATGAAGAAGTGGTTCAGGAGGTCTGCTGTGTACTACTGCAACGACTGGGTTATCATACCATTGTTGCCCGGACGGGAAGCGATGCCGTTGATCTGGCCCGAAGCCATGATGGGGACATTGACCTGGTTCTTCTCGATATTGTGTTACCGGATATGGCGGCCAAGGATATCTATACTCAGATTCTGGCGGCTCGTCCATATCTGAAGGTACTCATCTGTAGCGGTGGCGCTATAGACGGTCCCGCCCAAGAGATTCTGGATAAAGGTGCTGAAGGGTTCCTTCAGAAGCCCTTTACGCTATCTACCTTGTCTGCGAGATTGGATGAGATCCTGATTGGCCGAAAGATAGCATAACCGACTTGTGCGATCCATTGGCCAGGCACAATAGTAAAAGGGCAGGTTTCGTTAGAAACCTGCCCTTTTGTGCCTTGAAACTGCCATTGGCATTTTAAGGCATATCGGGGCCGCTGCCGCTCCTGCCCGATTAAGGCAGAGGCGACGTTGGACCCCTGGGTTCCATTGGCGCACGATAGCAATATCTGTACCATGGGCCAATGGGTATGTCCGGTGGTAATCCAAGAACAGGGCTTCCGTGAATGTCGTTATTTCTTCTCGGGAGCAATCTCTCTTGTTTACGGGTCTGTTCGAAGTGTTTGACTGGCCGGAAGAAAGATGCACGCACACCCGAGAAGCCCTTAAGTATTCTATCGTCATTTTCGGGAGAATGTTTAGAGATATTTTCTATCCGGGCGCAGATCCATCCGATTGAGTGGGAATGCTATGGGTATGCCCCTCACGGATACATGTCAATACCTTGACGTTTTGGCTGTATCCGTTGGTGTCGATAGTCATGTTTACGCAGGGATTTATGCGGATTTCTTTTCTTCGATGAGGTGTTTTGCCAGATAGCTTACGACCTTTTGCATATGCTGGGGTATATCTTCACCAAAGAAGCCGATTAGGATAGAACTCAGGTGTTTTCTCAATACAGAATACGAGTAATGTCCGGTCGCGATACGGTAATTTGAATTTACCACCGCCTCTCTTCTCTCAGGCGATTCTATGAGCTTGCGGACATCTTCAGCGGTCTCATTGGAAAGAAACCCATCCATTACGGCCAGATCGAAACCCAGTGGCTCAATATCCCTTACAAATGTGGTATAACGATTGACCAACATCGGTTTCCTGAAATAAATTGCTTCAAGAAAAGCGTTGCCGAATCCCTCTATCAGGCTGGGGTAGGTGACAAAATCTGCATAGGGATAGATCTCCCAGAGCGTGTAGGGGTCTTCGGAATGAACGCTGGTCTCCGAAGGATCAGTGATTCGTGTATTTACCAGGCGAAGGTCTACCCCTTGCTCACCGGCATAATCTTCGATCCATGCCGGATACTCAAAACCTTCATCCTTTGCTTCGTGGGATATGACAAGCTTGTAGCGGGGATTCTTCAGCTTCTTGATGAGTTCAATGGCGTGCTCTATCCCCTTTCTTTGAACGATCCGTGTGGGCTGAAGGAAGATGATGTCATCGGGAGCCAGCCCCAGGGAATGCTTGAAATCCTCACAACGGCTCCTGTCGATCACAGGCGGATTTTCAAAATCCAGGACATTGGGGATAATGATCGATGAAATTCCTCTCCGGTGGGCCAACTCCTCCTGCGCGGCGGAATTGATAACCACATGCTGGATACTGGATAGGTTGGGGGGGAAGGCCATCGACAGATAGTCGTTCACCGCATTCACCGAATACCGCGATCTTTCCCAGTAGAAATCATGGTGGTGTGCGATGGTGGGAAGCTGCGTTTCTGCGATCACTTCTGTTAATGCCAGCCCCAGCGGAACATGCATCGGGATTGTCAGTGCATTTTCGACAATCAAAAGATCAATGTTATACTGTGTGATGAATTGATGGAGTTGGCTCTTCAGATAGGCCCTTGACGCGTGGATCATGTCGGTTGTAGCCGGCTCCCGCCCCTTGACACCGAAAATTGCGTCGTTTACACGCAGATTCTGCTCATCTTTGAAATGGGCCTCGGGTACGAGGAAGCTTCTTGCAGGATCTCGATCCAGCCTGCCGGCAAACCAGAAGCATCGGTGTCCCATAGACCGGAGAATCTCGCCCCACTTGCTTGACTCCAGCGTTACGCCGTCTATTCCCGAAAATCGTGTTGATACAAATCCAATGTTTTTGGTCATCAGGTCCCTTCTCCCGTGCTATGGACGATTCCGGTGCATCGCGTCTCGATACGGTTCCATGAAATGTAACCAGATGGTTCCACAATGCGTATCATAAAGCGGTTTAATGCAATATGCTTGCCATATACAGGATTAGGGCTTCCGATTGTTTTAGGACCACACTGTGGCATGGATGGGAATGCGGTTTTCGGTCTGGGGTGAAGGGCGGAAGGGCTCAATGCACTGGGCACAATTATCCGGGAAGGGCAGGCGTTGTCACAGCATAATGTCAGTTAATTGACAGGTGCCATCCCTGTTGATCGGATAAGGGCCTGTTGATTCAATCAAAAAGCAACACATCGAAATCCCAGTATGTTGGAATGTGATTCAGATTCCAGCTGAAAACGGCGGGAAAGGCGAATGTCGTCTTCGGAAATCCAACTGCCCCCCTTGGCGATGAAATAGGTGGACGCGCCTTTCGTCTCAGCGGCGTTCATAGTATCCATGGTCCATTCCAGCACATTGCCGATGGTGTCATTGATGCCCAAATCGTTTTCAAATTCCGTGTAGTTGCCCACGGGGGTCGTATCTCCCATATGGCTTGTTTCGGTATTGCATGCATCGCTCTGCCATTTCTCTCCCCAGGGGAACGGGAGGCCCTTTGCCGTTCTTGAAGCCGCTTCCCATTCGTCTTCCGTGGGCAGCCGTTTCCCTGCCCAGGCTGCAAAAGCCATGGCATCCTCCTGGCTGACCTGTGTTACCGGGTGATTGCGCTTCTTGAATATGGTGTGTCCCGGTCCGGCCGGCTGGTACCAACAGGCCCCTTCAACGGTTGTGTTTGTCAGGGTTGCATTCCAGACCAGTTGTTCTTCACCGGTGTGGATGTCGACTGTTTTCTGGGATCGTCCTCCATACACTGTTCCATGTCCTTTTTTCTCTGCGGTGGTCATGTATCCGGTTTTTTCAACAAAGACTTCGAAAAGGGCATTGGTTACGGCGAATTTCCCCATGTAGAAGGCTGCCAGACGAACAGCACTTTCGGATTTCTCCCCCTGTATGGGCTGCGCGCTTCCGACCGTGTACGCTCCTTTCGGAATGAGGATATATTGATTGTAGAACTTATCCATGGCAGCCAGAGATTCATTGAACGATTCGGATAGCATCTGGGCTTTTTCGAGATCTGTATAGTCGTTATCGTCTACCTCTTCGAGGATCTCATCGGAGGGATCGTCGGGCAAATCGTCGACAGGCTCGTCGATGTAATCGACGGACAGATCGACGGGCAAATCGACGGCGTCTACCTCTTCGAGGACCTCATCCTCGCCTATTTCTTCGAGTACTTCGTCGTCGCCTATCTCTTCGAGGATTTCATCGGAGGGATCGTCGGGCAAATCGTCGATGTAATCGACGGGCAAATCGACGGCGTCTACCTCTTCAAGCACATCGTCTTCGCCTACCTCTTCGAGGACTTCATCGGAGGGATCGACGGCGTCTACCTCTTCGAGGACTTCATCTTCGTCCACCTCTTCGAGGACCTCATCGGAGGGATCGTCGATGTAATCGACCGGGCCTACCTCTTCGAGGACTTCATCGGAGGGATCGTCGGGCAAATCGTCGATGTAATCGACGGGCAAATCGACCGGGCCTACCTCTTCAAGGACCTCATCGGAGGGATCGACGGGCAAATCGACGGCGCCCACCTCTTCAAGCACTTCGTCTTCGCCTACCTCTTCGAGTACTCCGTCTTCGGCTATTTCTTCGAGTACTCCGTCTTCGTCTACTTCTTCAAGGACCTCATCCTCGGACCGCTCATTGATGTCGATCTCCAGACCGACTTTCTCGGCCATATCCTGTATCAACGCCTTTATGACAGCCAGTTTGTCAATATCGTTGACGCCCTTTCCCGCATCAATTGCCTCGGCATCGGGAAGTGCGTCTTCGATTATATTCAGGATATCTGTGATTTGCCCGAGATCAATCGGACCGTCCCCGATCCCGGTATCCAGAAATGACTTGAGCAGCGTGTCCTTGGCCTCATCGGACATGGTAAATATATTGTCAGGGTCAATCGATATGCCTTCCGGATTCTTGCCTGCATCCGACAGTTTCTTCAGGTCGGCATTGATTGTGGATTTGACACTGCTGAAGTTTTTCCGCTTGCCTTGAATGGCCGCCGGGTCATCTCCGGTATCCCACAGGAGACGGATCAGTTCATCCGGGTCGATAGCCCCGAGATCTTCCAGGGCGGCATCATCCGTGTAAAACTGCCTGACAGCCATCAGAAGCTTGCACTTCAGCGTATTCTTGTTGCGATAGTTCAGGTCCGAAATCGCCTGGTCAATCCCATTGAGGGTTACCTTGGTGTCCAAATGCCTCTCCTTTCTAGTGATCGCGCCTTATATACTGCAAAATCTATTCCAATCGCACTGTTGTTTGTAAGAACCACGTTTGAACTGAATAGCGGGAGCATTCCCCTCCGCTTGTCCTTCGACCCGGAGGCGCTCGGAAGGCGGCGTGGTGCTTCAAAGAGTGTCGTGTTCTTAACAGGCTGAAATGGCACGGGTTTTGCATAATTTGATGCGGATACTGAAGTGATGAGGGATTTGTCAGTTTTCGGACACTGATCCATGCAATTGGGTGGATCGTAGAGCTGAAACAACAATGGGAAGTGATCATCAATGGGGCATGTTGTATGTGTAGCCGGTCAGAGGGGTGGTGCGGGCAAAACCACGACCGCCATTAATCTCTCTGCAGCCTTTGCCATGGCCGAAAAAAAATCGCTCCTTGTTGATTGCGACCCCCGGGGATATGCAACAGCAGGCATGGGAATTGATACGGCCGAGGTACCCGGTGGGCTGTATGAGGCGATGACCGGGAAGATACCGGTTAAAGACCTTCTCATAGACAGCGAGCTTCCGTTTCTAAAGATGCTTCCTGCCGGTATTGAGCTGGCACGCATCGAAACAGAACGGATGACAGAGGAAGGCAAGGAACATATTCTGAGGGATCTGATAGGGGACCTTAGCCCATCCTATGATTACATTACACTCGACATCGCATCTTCCCTGAATCTTCTTGCGGTAAATGCCATTGCCGCTTCGGATTCGCTGATTATACCGTTTCAGTGCGAGCTGAATGCACTGGAGGAGCTTTGTCGTCTCCTGGAAATACTGAAAGAACTAAAGGAGAAGTTCAACAGGGGTATCAAGATTGCCGGTATTCTGTTTACACTGTTTGACCGGGAGGAACGCATGGCCCGGGAAATTGCAGATGCGGTACGACTCCATTTCAATGATATGGTATATCGGACGACCATTCCGAAAGACGACCTGGTGCAACGGTCCTGCCAGCAAGGCAAACCGATCTTTCTGACAGAGCTCACGTCGGTTGGGGCACAGCGCTATCTTGAACTGGCGGAAGAGTTCATGAACCGGTGGTCGCCTGGGGTGACAGGTGGCGAGAATACACAGTGATGGAATCTTGTGGCAGTGATGATTGATAAACAAATAGCCAGCAACATGACCGGATTATCCCGGTAGGGGGTGCGAATGAAGATTACCAGGCGTGAGATCATTGAGGAGGGGGAACAGGATCTGATTGATGCCATAACCGGCGAACTGGACTGGGGTGTAATAGAAGAGATATTTGAAAAAGAACATCGGTTGAAGATGAGTGACGATGTCACATACAAAAGCGGGGACATTGTCATCCATAACAATCAAGTGGCCTACCGGCTGGAATTCGATGTTAAAACGACACTCTCCTTGTTTCTGGATCGGGATGGAACCTGCCTGTCATTGTCCAGCTCTGCGGACCTTAACGCAGACGATGAGGCCCGGGAAGATCTCCCGGAAGATGGCCTGGCCAGCGAAGCCCCCGCCGTGGATAGTCAGGAGCGTGAAGGTGACGCTGCGGATGAGGGTGACCCGGGAGAAGGAAACGACGCGGCGGATGCGGCCGGGACAGGTGATGCGATACCATCGGATCAGGCGGCAGCCGATACCGCTGAAGATGAAGCCGACGTTGTAAATGGGGACGATGGCGCCGATGTAGCCGGGGCCGGCAACGATACGCCATCAGACCAGGATCTGTCAGATTCAGCTGTAGATGCAGTAGGCGAGGGCGATGTAGCGGACGATGGTGATGGTGCCGTTGAGGGTAGTGTAGCAGGCGAGGATGATGCGGCAGGCGAGGGTGCTGCGGCAGATGAGGATGATGTGGCTGGAGATATTGCCGGAGCGGACAGTGGCGAAGCATCCGATGCGTCTCTTGACACAACCATCCCACCGGATGTGAAAGACAAGATCGCACAGGCCGCTTCAGATGCCTCTGATATGATAAATGAAATAAACGGCGATACTGTTAGCGCCTAACCGACTGGATCACGCCATCGCGTGACGGTGTTACGCCCGATGGCCCGACGAATACCGAAGGGAAAAGAAGATGGAAATGGATGCAGTCGCAGGAGGCGAGGAAACCTCTGACAGCAGAAAGCAGTTTGATGCGATCCTGGAGAAACATATTCAGCGGCTGATCGGCACCATCGATGGGAACGCGGAACTACCCCTGAATCTGGTCACCATATCCTGTCTTATCCTGTTCTCCGAGCAGGCAATCAATGAGCTTGAGGAGTTTTCAACGCCTGCCGACCGTTATACTGAGGGGTCAATCCTCAGCGAACTAATCGAAATTGGCTTCGACGCCACATCCGATCTGGCTACCACTATTCAAGAAATGATTGGGGCCGGATACTTAGGCGTTGATGAGCAGGGGGGGTTGGTGGCAAATGAATCTGTCCTGACCATGACTCAACTCCTTGACCGGGTTTTCCCCAAGATGCCGGGGATGAATCTTGTTGCCTATCTGCTTCAAACGGTTGATGAAGTCGAATCCGGAAGAAAGCATTCGGAGGCAGCTCTTCGGCAGTTTGATGAGACCCTGGAACTGCATGGCGTGAGTGTGACAGATGAAGAAGCGGATGCAGGAAAACAGGAGCCACCCTCCCAGCCGGACCCCCAGCAGGTTGTCGCCAAGGATCGGCCCGTTTTTTCAGAACGCAAAATCAAGAAGCCGGACGGCCCCGTCAGCTCAAGGATCGTCTCCCCTGGCGACAGCTCGAGCAAAGCAGAAATAAAGGAAGTCCGGTTTGGTGATCTTCCCCCTGAACAGAGCCCGGCCGATGGGGTTGCTGATGAAGGCGAGCCCCTTTCTGAATCTGGTGAATCGGAGGCGGTGGCGGACCGGGGAAACGAAGATGCCGAAAACAGCAGACCCCTCGACGTCGGAGAAACACCAGAGGTATCCGAACCATCCGAAGCATTGACCGACGACGAGGCCGGAACAGACATTGCCGATGTTGAGGCGGAAGGGGGGGCACCGCTGTCCGGACCCATCACCGAATCGCCACACCATGATGCCGTGGCATCTGAGGATGGCCTATCGGAGCCCGTCGTTGATGAAACGCCGCCTGCCGAAGTTGTCTTGGACCAAACAGCCGGTAGTGATCCGGAGACCACTGATGACGATGATATTGAAAGGCGCATTGCAGAATTAGAAAGCGATCTTGCCATGCAATGCCCCTTATGTAAGGTATCCCAAATCCGGGCTCAGGAAACCGCAGCCGGAAAAGCGTATTTCAAATGCCTCGATAATCGTTGCAGCTTTGTCAGCTGGGGAAAACCGCATCACCTGGTGTGCCCGGATTGTCAGAATCCGTTCCTGGTGGAGGATCTAAAGCCAAATGGCGCGCTGATTCTCAAATGCCCCAGGGCAACCTGCCGCTATTGGCAACGTGCTGCCGGTGAAGGGGAGGAAGCAGCGGGCAGCAAAGATGCCATATCCTCCGGGGATACTGCAGATGAACCCCCGAAGAAAAAGAAACGACGACGGGTTGTGAGAAAACGGGTTGTTCGCAGGAAACGATAGGACGGGCATGTGTCCGGTGGTTTCGCCAATCGTCAAAAAGTTGACGGGAAGAGTGGATATCGCCTATCCCGCTTTCTGGTCAAAAGAATACGATCTTTCATCGAGACGAATGATGGGAGAAAAGCTAATGTTTCTAAGTGCTTTGTCCACTTTTCAGATGGGAAGAATGGAATAGAATTTGCATTATTTTGCATAATGGGCCATAAAGAGGAGAAATCTGCCTTGATTGCGAGTGCGACACTGGAGGGTCTTTATGCGTGAGAATATTCTCATTGTCAGTGATAGAGAACAGGATTTGGCGTTAATAGAGGATCTTCTCGATACAGAACGCTTTATCGTTACGAAGCACGACCGGATAGACGATATTGAGGAGATGATGCTCAGCCAGTCCTTCTCGGCAATTATTGCCGATTTGGATTTAGCCGGCGATAGGGTCAGTGATTGGCTGACCCTTCTTGAAGAGAAAGGATCCAGATCCTGCCTCATCGTCTATGGTGAAGATGTCAGTGCGGAAGAACTGTCCGAAATACTCCAAAAAGGAGCCTATGGATTTGTGCCCCGTGCGCGTCTTACCGAGCGTATCTGCGATACCATTATGGGGGGGCTTGAAAATCGCAAAGCGTTTATGGAAATCCTGGGGATGATGGATGATTTGAAGGCTGCAAACGAAAAGCTTTCCATGGAAAAGTCAGCCCTGGCAGTGAGAAATGAAGCACTGGCTTTTATCAACCGATTGAGCAGCGAGGTGGCCTATGACCGGAATTGGACCCGGATACTTCCCAGGATTATAGACGCAGAGTTTAAGAAAGTGATTGACAGTCAGTTTATCTCCATGCTCTATCGTATCGGGACCCGGTGGAATCTGGATCTGTATCTGTCGGGGATGAGCATCAACCGGGAAATGTTGGACGTACTGAGGGCGGAAATCGCCGACAAGTTCTTTTCCTTTTCCGCTGAACGTATCCCTGTGGGTCAGATAACTACGCATCTTTACCCGCCAGATCTGACTGTTTCCTCATCTACCCAGATTTCCATCGCCAACCATTGGACCTTGCCCCTGGAATCGGCCGACCAACATCTGGGAATGTTCACCGTGCTTCCCTATGACGGGGATGTTCAGGATCCGGAGAAGAAAGAGTTCATGTCAACGGTCACCAATATTCTTGCCATGTCTCTTCGTAACGCCAAAGAATACTATCGTCTCAAGGACATGACGATAAAGGACAGTCTGACGGAGATCCTTAACCGAAAGGGGTTTGAGGATTATCTGGGGCAGGAATTTCAAAAGGCAAGGCGGTACAGAAAATCCCTTTCCTTGATTATGATTGATGTGGACAATTTCAAGGATATCAATGACTCCCTGGGTCATCCGGCCGGTGATTATGTTCTCAGTGAACTGGCAGGTTGCCTTAAAAATCCATTGAGACAATCCGATGTCCTGGCGAGATATGGCGGGGATGAGTTTGCCATCATTCTGCCGGAGACCGGCATTAAGAAAGCTGAAATCTTTATAAAGAGAATACTATCCGTCGTTCAGGATCACCCCTTCTATTGGCAGGCTGAACACATCAACGTTGAGAT
>JAZFSW010000467.1:0-7006 GCA_036446375.1 Desulfobacterales bacterium
CTCTATCCAGCTGAGCTACGGGCGCACATGGGTCAAATCCGAACATCGATTTGAAGATGTCATATAAGCTAAAGGAGGGGGCTATGTCAATGAGAACTTGGGTCGCGTCTGAGCAAGGATACGCTCTTTCGAGACCAGAATGGTGACATACCTTAGGCTGAAAAATAGGTATTGATCAAAATTGGAAATACACATAATCTTCGGTCATGGGTCAGACAGAACAGGATTACATGGAGATGGCTCTCGCGGAGGCAAGATCCGCGGGAGAGGAAGGGGAGGTCCCGGTGGGTGCTGTCGTGGTTGGCGAATCGGGGGATATCCTCACCACCGCTCGCAACCGGACCATCGAACATGCAGACCCTACCGCCCATGCGGAGATATTGGCGCTGCGCCAAACGGGGAAAGTCCGTGGCAACTATCGGTTGTTAAACACAACCCTCTATGTTACCGTAGAGCCCTGCATTATGTGCATGGGAGCGATCGTTCATGCCAGAGTATCACGGGTGGTTTTTGGAGCGAATGACCCCAAATGGGGAGCGGCAGGCTCCTTGTATCATTTTGCAGAAGACAAGCGCTTAAATCATAGGCCTGAAGTTTACGGCGGCGTCTGCGAGGATGCGTGCAAAGCCCTAATCCAGGGCTTTTTCCGCGCCAAACGGCAATGAACCTGACAAAAGCTGAACATTGAACATCCAACATCGAATATCAGAAAATGGAACATAGCTAATCCTGTTAATCTGTCGAAGATCCCGCGTTCGGCGGGATTGATCCTGTCCAAGTATCTGTTGCCTTGTCAGCAGAAGATCCAATCAAGTACAAATAAGGAGAGAATCGTGTCGAATATCGTTATTGTCGGAACCCAATGGGGCGATGAAGGCAAGGGAAAGATTGTCGACCTGCTGGCTGAATATGCCGACATCGTGGTGCGGTTTCAGGGGGGAAACAATGCCGGTCACACCATGGTGATCGACGGGAAACAATTCATCAGTCACCTGGTACCTTCGGGGATTTTGCAGGGGAAGAACTGTATGCTGGGAAACGGTGTGGTGATTGATCCTGCCGTATTGATAGAGGAAATCGAAGAATTGAAGCGAAACGACATCGATACCGGGCCGGACAAGCTGAGAATCAGCGAGAAAGCCCATGTGATTATGCCCTACCACAAGCAGATCGATATGGCCCGGGAAGAAATGAAGGGCGATAAGAAGATCGGCACCACAGGACGCGGCATCGGACCGGCCTATGCAGACAAGGCCAACCGCCTGGGGATACGGTTCGTTGAACTCATCGATCCTGATGCCCTCCGTGACAATGTTTATGCCAATATCGACGAGAAGAACTTCTTTCTTGGCAATTACCTTCCGGACGAGGTGTCTGATGCGGAGCAAATCCTTGAGCAATACACCGCATATGCCAAACAGCTGGCACCCTATGTCGCCAACGTCTCCGTGGAACTCGACCAAGGGATAAAAGCAGGCAAACAGGTCCTTTTCGAAGGGGCTCAAGGCACCCATCTGGATATCGATCATGGCACCTACCCCTACGTCACCTCTTCCAACACTGTTTCGGGTAGCGCCTGCAGCGGCGCGGGAATCGGACCCAAAGCCATTACCGATGTGCTGGGCATTGTCAAAGCCTACACCACACGGGTAGGGGAAGGTCCCTTCCCATCGGAGCTTTTCGATGACACCGGTGATACCCTTCAGAAGAAGGGGGCTGAATTCGGTGCCACAACAGGAAGAAAGCGACGCTGCGGCTGGCTGGATATGGTGATACTGCAAAATGCCGTTCGGTTGAACGGCCTTACCGGACTGGCGATTACCAAGCTCGATGTGCTGGGGGGGCTGGACACCCTCAAGATCTGTACCCATTACGAATACAAGGGAAATACCATCGATGATTTTCCAGCAAATCTCAGTGTTCTAGCCGGTTGCACACCGGTGTATGAGACCGCACCGGGGTGGCAGGAGGATATTTCCGGTATCCGAAACTTCGATGACCTCCCTCAGAATACAAAGGACTATCTACACCGTGTTGAGACCCTTGCCGGCACACCGATTCAAATCGTATCGGTGGGTCCCGGAAGAGACGAAACCATCGTGGTCGACAACCCGTTCAAATAGCTGGGGGCCCAACAATTCTATTGACTTTACGCTGCCTCTGGCATAAAAAACACCACCAGTCGGGACGTGGCTCAGCCTGGTAGAGCACAGCGTTCGGGACGCTGGGGTCGCTGGTTCAAATCCAGTCGTCCCGACCACAATAAGAAACGGGCTTATGGCAAACACCATAAGCCCGTTTCCTATTCTTCCCCCTTCAAGAACATCCCGTCAGTATTCGCTGCACAAATACCCACATAATCTTAGCCAAACCCTGATGTTGCATTGGAATTCACCTTGACCTCCAGGAAAGACGCGAACACAATGGGTTTGCAGCAGAATCGACGCATGATCTGGAATTCATAAGGGGTGAATTCCTGTGGAACATCACAACTGTACCGTATCGTATTGAAATGCGAAGCATTTCACACAATTCCTAGGCGATTTTATGCAACGTTGAGGCAAACATAACGCTTGACGTTTACGTACAGAATCAAGTACACTTTCCCTATTCACAAAGGGGAAATATATGGAATCAATGAATTACACAGCGTTTCGAAAAGATCTGGCAAAAGCCCTTGATCGCGTCAACGATGATCATTGCCCTATCCTCATTACACGCCAGAACGGGCGAACAGCTGTGCTTCTGTCACTTGAAGATTTCAAGTCATACGAAGAAACAGCATATCTCATGAAAAGCCCCAAGAACGCTGAACGCCTCAATGCTGCAATTGCCGGGTTAGAAGAAGGTAGGGGCATTGAGAAAGCGCTTATTGAGGAATGAAACTGAAATGGGCTGAACAGGCATGGGAAGATTACCTTCATTGGCAGGAGACCGACAAGAAAATCCTCAGACGGGTTAACCGTATCATCATGGAGACGATGCGAAATCCATTTGAAGGAATCGGTGACCCGGAACCGTTGCGTCACAACTGGAAGGGATATTGGTCACGCCGTATCAATAGAGAGCATCGGTTTGTGTATAGGGTGAAACAAGAGGAGCTGTTGATTGCACAGTGTCGCTACCACTATTGAGTACAAGCAAGAAACGCTTTCCACACGCAGGTGCCACCAGATGTGAAACCGGGTATGCCCCCCTACCCGATAGGCACCTTTGCAGCAGGAACGGGCAGACCGGCAACATCCGTTCTGCACCGGAATATCGCACCGGCTTTGTCCGAATCCGCACCATCTGAACCGGTCACGATATACAGGTCCTTCAGATCGTCACCCCCAAAACAAAGACTGGTACACATCGGCAGAGGAATCTCGATCCGCTCTCTAAACGCACCGGTTGCCTCAAACACTCGGACACCGTAACCACCGGCGAGGGCCACCCAGACGGCACCATCCTCCGATACCACAAGCCCGTCGGGAGAGCCGGTATCAACGGTGGCAAAGGGTCGTTTTTCGCCGAGAGAACCATCGGCAGCTACGCTATAGCAGAACACGGTCTGCCGTCTCGTGTCGGAATGATACAGTGTTTTGCCATCCGGTGAAAAGCCAAGGCCGTTGGTCAGCAGGACATCTTCCCCGACAATCCGAGCGCTCCCGTCCAGATCGATGAGGTGAAGCGCGCCCGCCTGAGGCTCCCGCCCATCATCAAACACCGGGCTTGAGCCGAGAGACCCCGCATAAATTCTTCCTTCGGCATCGGTAGTCAAATCATTATAGCCGATATTGCCGTTCTCTTCATCCTTGTCCAGCACGGTAATCGTGTCACCGGGTGTGAATGATTTAAAGGAGATGTTCCGGCCACTGACAATCAATCCTCCCGCATCGTGCAGCGCCATGCCGCCGATACCCCGACGATGGGCAAACACCGTATGAACCGCCCCGTCCGGTGCCAGACAGTGGACACCCCCCAGCAACACATCACTAAACAGCAACCCGCGATCCGGATCCCAGACCGGACCTTCGATCAAGCCATATCCTTCGGTTCGTTTTTCCATCGTCTTTCTCCTTGCTGAAACGTTTCTGCAGATAGAGGGTTCCGGGTATCGGGTGTCTGGCCCTCTCGCAGAGGCGCGAAGGCGCAAAGAATAATATTAATATTAGAGTCTTATCTCTGCGTCCCCTGTGAGCCACATTCGACCTGAGTTCATGTCGAAGGCTGTGAGAGATAGAGATGTGGTTCTTATACGAAGTGTCGGTTCGCAGGCACCCCTGACTGCCCTGAACTTAATGTCTATAATGGACGCTGCCGTATCTGTCAATAGCGCGGTCCGAGGCGGGAAATGGGCTCCGATGGCCGGCCCAACCGGTCAACCCGGAGCAATCATCGTCCCCACTGGACAAGGTTGACCGGATAATGCTATAGGAGGTTGCGCGTTTTGAGGGCTCTGTATCTTTTGTAACAAAGGTACCGGTAGGCAGGCTTATCCGTTTGGGGAGAATTCATCCCGATTAGGAGATGTTATGGCTGATAATACGAACACCACATATGACGGCACGCAACTGTGCGCGGTCATCGGCAACCCGATCGCCCACAGCCTTTCACCGGCCATTCACAATGCCGGCTATGAAGAACGGGGACTCGATTTCGTTTATGTGGCTTTCCGGGTCGAAGACGTGCAGCATGCATTGGCCGGTATGCGGGCGCTGGGCAATTTCAGGGGCATGAGCATCACCATACCCCATAAGGTTGATGCGATGAAATACGTGGATGACATCGCAGATGTGGACCGCAGTATCGGTTCCATTAATACCGTAATCAATGAAAACGGCCGGTTGAAAGGCCTGGGAACCGATGGGCCGGGTGCGCTGAAGGCAATTGATGACGCCGGTGTTTCGGTTAACGGCAAACGCGTACTCATGCTCGGATCGGGGGGAGCGGCCCGGGCCGTCGCATTTACCCTTGCCCGGGATACCGAATTGAAGGAACTTGCGATTCTGGACATCAATGACCCGATGCTCCGGCAACTGACCACCGATCTAAAAGCCGGAACGGAAGCACCTGTTAAATCTGAATTGCTCACCGACAGCAGCCTTGCGGCAGCAATGACGACGGCCGATATTATTGTCCACTGCACACCGATCGGTATGCATCCCAAGGAGGGGGCGTCGCTGATTCCCATCGAGCTGTTCCGACCCGAACAGGTTGTTTTCGATATTGTCTATACGCCCCTGGAAACGAAACTGCTCGCCGATGCCCGATCCAAGGGCCTCAAAACCATTTCCGGCGTCAATATGTTTGTAAACCAGGCGGTCCTGCAGTTTGAACTTTTTACCGGCATGGACGCACCGGTCGAAGTCATGCGTCGGGTCGTCATGGAGCATCTGGAGTCATGAACATTGTATTGATTGGCTACCGAGGTACCGGGAAAAGTGTGGTTGGCCGGCATCTGGCAGAAAGGTTGCAGATGCCGTGCATGGGTATGGATGGCCTCATCGTGGAAAAGGCCGGTATGTCAATTCCGGAAATTGTGGAACAAAGCGGTTGGACCGCCTTTCGCGATCTGGAAACCGACGTGGCACGGGATCTGGCCAGCCGGGATGGAATAATCATCGATACCGGCGGCGGCGTTATTGAACGGCCTGAAAATATTGATGTTTTACGGCAAAACGCCTGCATTTTCTGGCTGAAGGCATCTGTGGATACGATCGTTTCACGGATCCAGGAGGGCACGGAACGCCCCGCCTTGACCGAAGGGAAAACATTCACTGAAGAGGTGGCAGAGGTCTTGACCGAGAGGCGTCCGAAGTACAAGGGTGCCGCAGATTATGAAATCGATACCGATCCGTTGAGGCCGGAACTGATAGCAGAGCAGATCATGGACCTCTGGCAAGAAACCCCTACCGGTTGAAGCGCCACGGTCCGGTTGCCGGTTTTCTCATGGAAAAACCGTGATCAATAGGCTCCGATATGCTATGATCACTGGATTGAAGGCTCAATTCCGAGGTGGCGTTTTTACATATGATGATATTTGTCGCAAGATGAATGCATAGGAGATTTACGATCATGAATATTAGGAAAATAGCGTGTTGTTTAAGTAGCTTGGCCCTAATCGTCGGACTGATTGCATGCGAGAATAAGCCGGCCGATACCGACCTTCCGGTGCCGAAAGCACAATCGAGCCATGTCACCGTTGAGGAACCACTCGTTTCTGAACGCGCAGCAAACAGCGGTACGGTATTGGAAACAATGAATGCGGGCAGCTACACCTATATACGATTGGATAATGGATTAGGCGGGGAGATCTGGGCCGCCGTTCCCGAAACCACATTGGAAATCGGGGAGGAAATCACGCTGAATCACGGTGCGGTCATGCGCGATTTCACCAGCAAATCTTTGGACCGGAAATTTGAATCCATCCTCTTTTCCTCCGGCTTCCGTCGCGGTTCCGAGGCCAAAACGGGGCCGATGGCAGGCGATGCTACGGGTCAAGCTAGTGCCGTTGCCACCACAGGGAGCCCCCAGCAACCATCTGCCGGCAGCGCCGGGGCGATTGCCCCTTTTGCCGAGTTGAAAGTGGAAAAATCAACGGCTGAAAACGGCTACACCGTGGGTGAACTTTACGCAGGGGCCGCACGCCTAAACAAGCAGAGAATAACGGTTAAGGGACAGGTGGTGAAGATATCCCCGAACATCATGGGCAAGAACTGGATCCACCTCCAGGATGGCACGGGGGACCCGACAAAGAATACACATGACCTGGTGGTGACGTCATCGGTAATGGTGGAAAAGGGTGCCACGGTCTCTCTTGAAGGCATTTTGGCTACTGACAAGAACTTTGGCGCGGGATACAGCTATGCTGTGGTTATCGAGGAAGCAATCGTCGCCAAGTAGCCCTGCCAATTGTGATGAACTCGTAAAAAGTGTAACCGATGGCTAAGTAGAAATCTTCATATACAAGGCATAGTGGTTGGCCAGGCGTGAAGGCATACATGCCGTATGTCGAACGTCT
>JAZFSW010000468.1:0-4252 GCA_036446375.1 Desulfobacterales bacterium
TTGGAAAACAGATCGGGGAAGGAAAATCGCTGGAATCGATCCTGTCAGAGATGCGCATGGTCGCCGAAGGTGTTGGGACAGCGAAATCTGTATACAATCTGTCACGAAACCGCGGTGTCGAAATGCCCATCGCACATAAAGTCTATCATATTCTCTATGAGGGTCTTCCCCCTAAAAAGGCCGTATATGAGCTGATGACCCGTGAGCTCAGACAAGAACTGGATGATCGGTAGCCGATCACCGGCACCCCTGTTACATTAAGAACTCGCTGGCGGGGATATCATGGGCAATACCGAAAAACACAAAGGAGATGGTCACCGAAGACGGTTGAGAGAAAAATTCCTAGCCACAGGCTTGTCCGGGTTTCACGATTATGAAGTCATAGAACTGCTTCTGACCCTTGCAACCCCCCGTAAAGACTGCAAGGGTGCGGCCAAGGCTGCCTTGCGGCGGTTTAAAACGCTACAGGGTGTATTTGAAGCGTCACCGAATGAGCTTTGTGAGATTGGGGGCATCGGACCCAACAATCTGCTGGGCCTGAAACTGGTAAGGGCCGCGGCCGACCGGTATCTTGAAAAGCGGCTGATACATAAAGACCCGGTTAGCAATTCCAAGGATCTGTTTGACTACCTTTATCTTAGTATGAGGGACAAGCATCAGGAGTCTTTTAAGGTCCTGTTCCTGGATGCCAAGAATAAAATTATCGCTGTCGAGACGCTCTTTACCGGCACCCTGACCGCCAGTTCGGTTTATCCGAGAGAGGTGGTACGGGCGGCCCTTGAAAACAATGCAGCAGCCCTTCTCTTTGCCCATAACCATCCTTCCGGTGACCCCGAACCCTCTGAAGATGATATCGCCATAACGCGTCAGCTCATTATTGCCTGTCGGGCGATGGGCATAGCCGTGCATGAACATCTAATAATCGGTGACAACAGATACTATAGTTTTTCCGACCAGGGGGAAATTTCCAAAATGAATCAACAAGTAAGACACCGACAACCCACCGTATCCCGATGACAGAGGGCAACCATCGTCTGCCGCCTTGTTTTGGTGACCTGGATACGGTTTTCCCCATGGGTACCGATGGACTGAGGCATACACCCAAGGCGTGTTATCCCTGTGAGCATAAGACGCTCTGTTTGAGATCGGCGTGGCGCAGCTCAAAGGGTCTTGGTGCACAGGAGGAATTTGTCGATCGGGCCTACACATCGGGCCTGATCGGTTTCCTGGAAAGATGGTCCAAGAAGAAAGACCTGGAACGAAGAAGAAAGAATAGGCAAGACGATGAAAACCATAGCAGACGTTGATCTGCAAGACCAAAGGGTTCTGGTTCGGGTCGATTTTAATGTTCCCCTCGATGAACACGGAAACATCACGGATGATGCACGGATAGCTGCGGTGTTGCCCACCTTGAGCTACGCTCTAAGCCAACAGGCAAAACTGATCGTCGCCTCACACTTGGGACGACCGAAGGGGAAAGAGAACCCGGCCCTCAGCCTTTCACCGGTAGCGGCACAACTGAGCCATCTGCTTCAGCAGGAAGTAACAATGGCACCCGATTGCATCGGACCGGAGGTCTCTGCCTTAGTATCCGCCATGAAATCCGGTGAGGTGGTGTTGCTGGAAAACCTGCGGTTTCATCCGGAAGAGCAGGAAAACGATGCTGCTTTTTCTGAAGAACTGTCATCGCTTTGTGACATCTACGTCAATGATGCATTCGCGGTTTCCCACAGGTCTCATGCCTCAGTCGAAGGTGTCACGAGGTATGCACCAATATCTGTTGCCGGTTTTCTCCTCCGAAAGGAGCTGCAATACCTCGACAAAGCTATTGCCAACCCCCAACGCCCGCTGATCGTGATTATCGGCGGATCCAAGGTATCGAGCAAACTCGGTGCCCTGGCAAACATGATCGCCACTGTAGACGCATTTATCATCGGTGGTGCCATGGCAAACACATTTCTCAGGAGTGAAGGTGTAGATGTGGGGAAATCAAAAGTTGAGGAAGATCTTTTGGAATCTGCACGATCGATCATCCACCAGGCTGGGGAGAAAGGCGTTAAGGTCTATCTGCCGGTGGATGCGGTGGTAGCATCTCGATTTGACTCTGATGCGGAAAACCGCACGGTATCCATTGGGGAAATCCCTGCCGACTGGACCGTATTGGATATTGGCCCTGAGACGATACAGCTGTACACTGAAGCGTTAGAAGAAGCCCGGACAATTGTGTGGAATGGGCCAATGGGGGTATTTGAAATGCCACCCTATGCAGAAGGGACCATGGCTATAGCGCGTTGCGTTGCCCGTTCAAAAGCCCTAAGTATTGCCGGCGGCGGTGATACCGATGCCGCATTGCATCAATTCGGAGAAACAGATAACATCAGCTACCTCTCAACGGGAGGAGGCGCGTTTCTTTCCCTGCTGGAAGGTAACCGTTTGCCCGCAGTAGATGCACTCACCCGGGGGGCAGAATCAATCAGGTCCGAATCCGACTATGCCCCGTAAATCCCTGTCATTTGCCTCATGGCTACTTATATTTGCAGTGCTGGCCATACTTATTTTTCTGGGCTATCAGCACAGTGCTTTCCTTTGGGAAGAGGGCGCGCAGTTCTATCGGTTTTTTTCCGACAAGGAAGCGGTTACCCGTTTTGTTAATTCTTTTGGAAAGGGAACCGCCCCCATCGTCTTGATGGTCATCCAGTTTCTCCAAGTGCTGTTTGCACCCATTCCCGGAGAAGCCACCGGTGGGTTTATCGGGGGGTATCTGTTTGGAGCCGGATGGGGTTTTCTATACTCGAGCGTTGGGTTGACCGCCGGATCTCTGCTGGCCTTCATCATAGGACGGTATCTGGGGCAACGATATGTCCGGAAACTGGTTCCTGCCAATCAACTGACCCGTTTGGATGCCCTGGTTCGACACCAGGGCATTTTTGTAATCTTTCTTCTGATTGCCACTCCCGGTTTCCCAAAAGACTATCTTTGTCTATTCTTAGGGCTGTCGACAATGCCCCTAAAGGTATTCATCCTGATTGTCACCATAGGGCGCATACCCGGGACATTGTTCTGGAGTCTTCAAGGGGCATTCTTATTTGAGCACAATTACCGCCTGGTAGCCATCCTCTTTGCCCTTTGTGCCGGTGTGACCCTCCTGGCCTACCGGTACCGGAAGCCTTTGTATCAATGGGTCGAGAGAATTGGTGGAAATTCAAAACAGTAGTCGTTGACCCAAATTGAAAATGGTGGTATGATACCCACTACTATTCACTGTTCTGCCTAATCCAGTGGCAACGATGCTGGCGTAACTGTTCACTGACCCAAGCCATGAAAGGATCTGATGTTGATAGGAACCGGTGTCAGGATGACCCCTTGGGGTGTCAGGGAAGAACACAGCCTGGAAAACAGGCTGAGACGATCCTATTATGAGCTGCTGAGGGATGACCTTGACCAGTTCATGCTCAAATATGCACTGGTCGGCTCCTATGAGAATTTTGAAAAGAAGAAGATCAAATATCCCTTTGTTTCGAAGCGTGAGTTGAAACCGCGTGCCCGTATTCCCAGTGCGGAGTATGAATGCCAGAATGCCTTTCTTGTCATTTTCGCAGAAGACACTATCCCGGCGATTCACAAGAAGAATATCCGGTTCTTCGATGTAAATCGGACATCCAAGGCCAATCTTCTTCACTCTGATGAGTTGCTGCTTTCCGATGGATTTGACCGAAGCCAGAAACAGCTGGAGTCTGCCCATTTCTTTGATTTCATCAAGACATTGCTCCCCATCGACTATGCGCTACTCATTCAAAGGGACCCGGCGCGTACGGCCAGAGCTCGTTATAGCCTTTCGCATTTCCACGTTCGAATCGACTGGCCGATTGCAGATGCCGCTGAAGACATGGCACGGGAACATCGCTATATATCAAAAGATCTGTATGAAAAGGGCGACAAGTACGCCGAAGATATTCAACGGAAGTTTTTCGAATACTATTGTCTTCCGGTGATGGCTGGCGGCAGGAGAACTGCAGCGATTGTGGCTTCCCAGTACCTCAAGAGGTTGTCCTGTATCTCCACGGTTTATGTGGGAAGCAGTGAATCAAGAGCGTTGATCCGGATTTCAGAGCGAGGTGTTTCGAAATCGGTTCTCATGAGGTTCACCAAGAAAGAGATCGCCCAGATCGAGGAAGACAATAATCTTAAAGTGGGTACACTGAAAAGACATTATGAAGTGGTGAGAAGAGGAAGGGGTAATATCTATATCTTA
>JAZFSW010000469.1:0-2562 GCA_036446375.1 Desulfobacterales bacterium
GGGAAGCCAACCTCAAGATAAGATATCCCTCTGTATGGAAACATACAGACTAAAGACCCCTTGTAGACTACAAGGTTGATAGGCCAGGTGTGTAAGTGCGGCAACGCATTGAGCTTACTGGTACTAATCGGTCGTGCGGCTTGGCCGCAAAATAGTTGGCACAACCGGCTGGACGTCATTATCTACTTACTGCTATTATGTCATTGAGGATTTCTCAAAGAAGGATTTACAGTTTTTCGGTGGCGATTGCGGAGAGGTCACACCCGTTCCCATCCCGAACACGGAAGTTAAGCTCTTCAGCGCCGATGGTACTGCTTGGGAGACTGAGTGGGAGAGTAGGACGCTGCCGAAAATTTTTTTAACCCGGAACCAATTATTGGTTCCGGGTTTTTTTGTGGAATTTACACAACTGGGACAGTGCTTGTACCGGACGATCCCTCAAAGAGGAGCGGAAAGGGATATGGACAAACGTATTGATGCCATCCGATCCATACTGGAAGGGATATATGGCCCCGAAAAAGGTCGATCGGCTTTTGAAGAAATTTGGCCGCTGATTGATGGGGATTCACCAATAGAGACGGTCCGAGGCGATTACTTCTCCCAGGAAGATGCCATCTTGATAACCTACGGCCATTCCCTAAGAAAAGAAGGCCGATTGCCCCTGGACATCCTGGACGAATTTGCCAACCAATTTCTCAAGGATCATTATTCAACGATCCATATTCTGCCCTTTTTCCCGTTCTCTTCGGATGATGGCTTTTCTGTGATTGATTACTATGACGTCGATCCGTCTCTTGGTAGCTGGGAACAGATACAAAGAATGCGCGAAGAATTCAAGCTGATGTTTGACCTGGTGCTCAATCATGTATCGGCAGAAAGTAAATGGTTCAAAGCTTATCTCAACGAGAAGGCTGGATTCGAAGACCTTGCTATTCAGATTGATTCCTCGATGGATATATCGAACGTGGTACGACCCCGAACACTCCCCCTGGGGACGGATGTAACCACTGCTTCCGGAGCGACACGGCGGATCTGGACCACATTCAGCCCGGACCAGATTGACCTGAACTATGATAGCATCGGGGTGTTAAAGAGGATAATCGGTGTTCTGATTTTCTATCTGAAACAGGGCGCGACCGACATACGACTCGATGCTATTGCGTATTTGTGGAAAGAAAGCGGATCTTCCTGTATCCACTTGCCCCAAGCACACGGTATTGTGAAGCTGTTTCGACGTATCCTTGACATTCTCTCGCCGACCACCCGAATCATCACGGAAACCAATGTACCCCACGATGAAAACATTCGCTATTTTGGAGACGGGCAGGATGAGGCACAACTGGTATATAATTTCACTTTGCCGCCATTGCTGCTGCATGCTTTTATTAGGGAAGATGCCACGGCACTCTCTACCTGGGCTGCGGGATTGACCCTGGCCTCGGAAAGCAACACGTTTCTGAACTTTACAGCATCCCATGACGGTATCGGTGTCCGCCCCCTGGAGGGGATACTGCCAAGAGCCGAGATTGCCCTGCTTGCCCGGCGGGTAAGGGAAAACGGTGGGCATGTTTCAGAATATCAGTCTTCCGATGGCAGCAGGCCGTATGAGTTGAATATTACCTATATCGACGCGCTACTGTTTAGAAAGGATGTGCGTGATGACAACCACGTCGCCCGATTCTTGTCATCGCAGGCCATATCGTTTGCTCTACCCGGTGTGCCTGCGACCTATATAAACAGCCTTCTGGGATGTCGGAACTGGGAAGAGGGGGTCAAGCAAACCGGAAGGGCCAGAAGCATAAACAGGGAAAGTGTGGCGATTGACGCGATTATGTCCGACTTGGATGATCCTGGAACATTTTCTTCCAAGATCATGCACCCCTATCTGGCATTTGTCAGGATCCGGCGAAAGCAAGCAGCATTTCACCCGAATGCATCGTTTGATATACTCAGCCTCGATCCGCGTGTCTTTGCCATCAAACGGTCTTGTGACAGTCAGTGCATTTATGCCCTGAGCAATATCTCATCCCGGCCGGTATCCGTATCGTTGACAGAAAAGGGGGTGGCTGCCCGGCTGCAGGACTTGCTGACAGAGGAAATATTCATTACCAAGGACATACACCTTCGTCCATACCAGTTCGTATGGTTAAGCCAGGAGGGGTAATAAGGAATCTATCCATCGTTGTTGATTGCATTTCTCAGCTTCCCGGAGCATTTGAAGGTGACGACTTTTCTTTCCCTGAGGATCAGATCGGAACCCGTCGCGGGATTCCGGCCTCTACGCTGGTCTTTGTCTCGGACGCAGAATTTTCCGAATCCTGATATTAGGACATCATCATTGTCTGAAAGTGTCCTCTTCGTGATTTCTAACAGGGTTTCAATGATATCCACAGACTTTTTCTTGGTAAATCCCAGAGCGTGAATCCCTGCAACAATGTCGTTCTTGGTTAATGTCATACCATCTCCTATGGATATCGGTTGCCACCCCGCCGATTCCCGGCTCCTCAAGCATTATCAGGCCGGGGAGTCGTCCGGGTCTCCTGTGTCTTTGTTGACTTCGGC
>JAZFSW010000470.1:0-3085 GCA_036446375.1 Desulfobacterales bacterium
CGCTGCCTCTGGCCAGACAAGAGGTCCCGCTGAAAGCGGGAGGGCCCGTCTGATCCAAGAAAGAAACTTTGGTCTTTCACCGCAGAGACGCCGAGAACGCAGAGAAAGCAATAGGCCGGTCAATTATCGTTTTGAAATGACGTCTTGTGTAATATTAATTCTTTTTCTCTGCGCCCTCTGCGTCTCGAGCGAAGGGTCCCGATGTAATCGGGAGGAGCGGGCGGTAAGAGATGCAAATGTGGTTTCATACAAGGTCATTCAACGCTCATGGAGATGATCCTTTCTTTTAATACAATACAGAATTAAATCATATGAAAATTTGACACAGGAGGGCTTTTGTCATGGAACATGAAATCGGTTTTGAAATGGCAGCTTCAAACCTTCGCTACGGACCCGGCGTTTCAGCTGAGATCGGCATGGACCTTAAAGATCTTGGAATCCGGAAAGCAATGGTCCTGACCGATCCAAATCTAAGCAAATTGCCCCCGGTGGCTACGGTCGTTAAATCTCTGGAAGATCAACAGGTCGATTACGCGCTCTATGACAGCGTTCGTGTGGAACCGACCGACCAGTCTCTCAAGGAAGCAATTGCCTATGCAAATTCGGGTGCTTTTGATGCTTTTGTAGCCGTGGGTGGCGGTTCGGTAATCGATACCGCAAAGGCGGCAAACCTCTATTCCACCTATCCCACAGACGACTTTCTACGGTATGTCAATGCGCCCATCGGTAAGGGTGAACCGGTTCCGGGTGACTTGAAACCCTTGTTTGCCATTCCGACGACCGCGGGAACCGGCAGCGAAACCACCGGTGTTATCATCTTCGATCTGGAGGAAATGCACGCAAAAACCGGCATTGCCAGCAGGCGTCTCAAACCGACCCTGGGTATCATTGATCCGAATAACACCGTCTCCATGCCACCGATGGTTACCGCTTCCACCGGCCTGGATGTATTTACACATGCCGTTGAATCCTACACAGCAATCGCCTATGACAGCCGGCCATACCCGGAAAGGCCCAATTTGCGCCCGGCCTATCAGGGATCCAATCCGATCAGCGACATCTGGGCACTCAAGGCCCTTCAGATTATGTCCACGTATTTCATCCGTGCAGTCGAGCAACCCGATGACCAGGAAGCCCGGGGATGGATGATGTTGGCTGCCGCCTTTGCAGGTGTTGGGTTTGGCAACGCGGGCGTTACGTTGCCCCATGGGATGTCCTATCCTGTTTCAGGAATGGTGCGTGACTATATCGCACCGGATTACATATCCGACCACCCGATTATACCCCACGGTATTGCCGTTGCCCTTAATGCGCCTGCCGTCTTCCGGTTTACCGCTTCAACCAATCCACAACGTCATCTTGAAGCTGCCGAAGCACTGGGCGCCGATGTTTCCGGAATAAAGCCGGAAGAAGCCGGTGAGGTCCTTGCAGAAACGGTCATCGGATACTTCAAACGGTTCAAATTGCCCAATGGTTTAAAGGCGGTCGGTTTTACAGAAGCAGATATACCCAAACTGGTGGAAGGAACCCTTCCTCAGCACCGGGTCACCAAACTTTCACCGAGACCTGCCGGTCCTGAGGAATTGGCCGAACTCTTTAGAGGGGCCATGCAGTATTGGTAATCGAAAGGGAGGGACCATGAATGAGAATACTCTGCAATGCAGCGATTGTGGGCAGTGGACTGAAAGAGCGCAGCTATGCTTCATTGAGGATACGCCATTTTGCCTGAAATGTATGTACGGAGATGAGGAGCCCGTTCAGATCTATCCTATCGGTACGGTCCGAAACAACCTGGGAAGGGATGTGACGAAGCAATTCGGACGTACCGGTGATGCAAAGGAATCTCGAATAGAGCTTCTGGCCTCACAGAAGCCCTTTATGTATAAACTTGAGGAAGAAGAATACTTGACCATTGTCTACTACCTTCACAAGACACTATCACCCCGATACATCTTTAAGAGAAGAAATGACATGAAGGAAGTCGGAACATTTGCGTCCCGTTCTCCCAACAGACTCTCGAAGCTTGCCATAACCGATGTCAAATTGATACGGATTGAAGACACCACACTCATCGTTTCCGGGCTGGATGCCATTAACGGAAGCCCTGTACTTGATGTCAAAACAACAAAGAAGGATTGGTACTATTGATGCACTCGTAAAAAGTCCCTTTGCCGTCACTCCCGCGAAGGCGGGAGTCCAGAACCTATTGAAAACACTGGATGAGCGCTACGGTTAGCGCTACGCTTCACTACGTGTCACTCTGTGTCCCGCCTTCGCGGGGATGACGAAAAGAGATGCTACCTGACTTTCTACGGGTTTATCAAGGATATCACAATGAACAAACAGCAGGAACTTTCGGGTAGAGCAAGGGTAATCCCCCCGGACGATGGTGCTATACAATACTGCGGCCGGGTGGCGCACGTGTCCGACACGTCCGGTGCTTCGCTATGTCGTTTTGACTGGCCGGGCACAGAAATTCGCTTTACCGTGCAAGGCTCCGCAGCCGTCTATCTTAGAATGGAGGGTGCCAACAATTTCTTTAATCTGATCGTGGGCGATCGTTCGCCGGGTGTCCTGGCCTGTGATGATGGCATAAAGGAATACCGTGTGGCCAATGATCTGGACCCAACCATAGAGACCCACATTTGCGTGTGTAAACGCACTGAAGCCGTGGCCCAGTTTCCGGGAAAGATCACCGGGTGTGTAACATTGGCGGGGCTCCTGCTGGATCCGGGTGGCCAGTTGGTCAAACACGTCGGACCTTCTCGCCGGGCGATTGAGTTTGTTGGTGATTCGGATACGGCTGCCTATGGGAATCTTGGTACTCGGACCGGTCTTGAGGTAGCGGATCGTTCTGTCTTTGCAGATCCGTCAAAACAGGATGCCTCAAGAAGCTGGGCTGCTTTTGTTGCCAATGCATTCAGGGCGGAATGCCATAATATTTCCTGGTCAGGCATGGGTGCTGTCTGGAACGCACCGGGACATTCCGCCAACGGTGCGATGAATCGCCACTACTGCAGACTGTTGGCAACGCAAGGCGATCAGTCAGCGACGTTGGCCTCATTGGACCATCCGATCCTTCCTT
>JAZFSW010000471.1:0-4450 GCA_036446375.1 Desulfobacterales bacterium
GCTGCGAGGTTGACGCAGAAGACATGCAGGTCAGGGAGCTCTCGAAGTTCAGTGGGGTGCCAGGGTCGGAAATTGATAAGATGATGACTACGCCAGGCTATGGCGACACCCTATCAGAGTCGACGCTGGGCGCGGTACAGGCTGCGCTGGTTGCGTAATCAGTTGCCCTCATGACGTAATCGGTTACGACCACGTTCAGGGCGGCTTTAAGCCTTTCCACATCGAAGAAGAACTGGGGGAAGCTGGAGCTGTTCGCCATCGCCGTCGATCTTGAGACCGGCAAGATCATCCACGACATCAAAGTATTCGACGTGGCAGAGCCGCAGGTAAGAAACCCCGGCCTAAACACCCACGCAACGCCGACGCCGGTTGTCGAAGACGGTCGCGTCTATGTTCACTACGGAGCCTACGGCACCGCCTGTCTGGACACGAAAACCGGCAAGAAGCTTTGGGAACGGCGAGATTTGAACACCAATCACGAGGTACGCGCCGGATCGTCGCCGATCGTTGATGACGATACGATCTATCTCCATTTTGACGGCACCGATAAGCAATTTGTCGCCGCACTTGATAAGCGAACCGGCAAGACCCGATGGCTGAAGAAACGAGACGTCGACTATGATCTCGACGGTAAGTTGAGCGCGCTGGGTTTCTCCAAGGCCGAGATTGAAAGCACCAAGAAGAAAAAGCCCGGTGACAATCGGAAGTCTTTTGCGACGCCAACCCTCATCACGTATCAGGGAAAGCGGCAGCTCATCAGCCCCGGGGCTGAAGTCACCTTCTCCTATGATCCGGATACCGGCGCAGAGCTCTGGCGCGTTCGCCACCCCGGTATGGGCTGGAACGTGGCGGCCCGACCGATCTTCGAAAATGGTCTCGTTTACTCTTCTTCGGGTGTTTCCAGACACCTGATGGCGGTTCAGCCCTCCGGAACCGGTGACGTTACCGACACGCACGTCAACTGGATGGTCAAAGGAAAGGACGCTCCCGCCATCCCTTCGGCCCTGATCGTAAATGACCTGATATTCCTGATCACCGACGAAGGCTTCGCATCCTGCCGGGAGGCGAAGACCGGTCGTCGACTCTGGAGAAAGCGGCTCCGTGCCGGCGGGGGCCACTGGGCATCCCCGGTATACGCGGACGGTAAGATCTATTTCAGTGGCCAGAAAGGGGTTGTGACCGTCGTCGCTGCGGCACGGGAGTTCAAATTGCTCGCCGAGAACAAGTTCGATGGGAGCTTCAACGCATCACCAGCGGTGGTCGGAGACGGATTGATCCTGCGATCGTTCACGGATCTCTACTATATTGCGCGATAATAAGAGGGGGAGTGAGCACCCTGAGGGTTCAAGGAGTCAAGGGTTCGAGTGAAAAGATTGACTGCGTATTTTTTCTGATTCCTTGGCCCTTTCTAGAAGTTTCTTGAAACGCCTACGAAGAACTCGTGCAGTGCCATGCTGTATTCAGCACCGGGAATATATCCTTCGACCGAAGGACCGTAGGTGAAGATATACCCGAAATCAATATTTATATCTCCCAGATCCACACCAGCACCGGCGGTAAGCAGCCAGACGTCAATCACCTGACCGCCGGTGAGGGTCCGGTACGCTTCGGGCTCGGGGGCCTGATCATACACCAGGCCGCACCGGACATCCCACTTCTCATTCAGGGCGCGTTCATATCCCGCATGGAGCCGGATCGTATCCTCCCACTGGGTCGGGTTGCCGCTCCAGTCTTCGAGCACCCCCGGCACCTCGTTTTCATAATCGATGGACATCTTGTAGTCTCCCCAGTTCAGCCAGGTCAACCCGAATCCGAGAAGATCGCGGTCCGTGATGTTCCATGCCCACCCCAGAGCAATTCGCAGGGGATACTCCATGTCAACCGTGGTATCTGTTTCTGCCATTAGAGGGAATGGCGGGATGAGGCTTTGGTTGATCCGGGTATCGCCTTCCTTCCGGAAGGTATACGGCAGCTTTATGACCGCTCCCACAGAGAGATCTTTCCTCGCCTTCCACATCATGCCCACATCGATACCCAAGGCAATACCTTCGGTGTCCTGGGTTGAGTCCATTGTGTATGTGAAGCCGGTTCCGGTCCGTATCTTTGTGTTCTCGGTAGTCAGCAGCCCCCAGTGCAAACCCAGGGTCACACCTACGGCCAGTTCAGGACTCACGCGCCATGCCAGGACCACGGGCATATTGGCAGCGCCGTTGGTATAGGCGATCTTTGCAGCTATCGTATCCGGCCCAACCTGCATGCTGTCTTCCCAGGCGGTACCCGATCCGGACCCATACAGCCCGATGCCCCAGCTGAACGTCTCTCCACGTGATACATAACCCAATGCGCCGAAATGGATATCTGAGCTGATATCTTTCTCTGTAAATGAGGAGGGTTCCATTCCCCCGGTGGGATCCGTGAAATCACCCCGCCAGCCATCCCCGATTCCGGGTGGTAGGTTGCGGAGAGAGGCCGTACTGCTCATGCCGCCGGTAAAGAACTCGTATTCTCCCCCGAACACACTGCCGTCGATCATTGCTGCTCCTGCCGGATTGTAGTGGATCACACTCCAGTCGTCGGCCATGCCCACCATGGCAAACCCCATACTGCGGCTGCGTGCACCGATACCGTTGCTTTCCAGTCCGGATCCGAGTGCGACAGACGCTCCCCACAAAACGATAATCATCGATAGAATACAGTTACTTATATATCTTTTCATTCAGCTTGTCCTTACCTCACAATAAAGTGATCCCCCCACTTCTCGGCCAGCCGCTTGGCTGGCGCATGACGTGAAGGGATTAAAGATGGCGATCAGCTCGGGTCCTAGGATACGGAGAGGCTATTGACCGGGGTGTTCTTGCTCCTTATCACAAGCAATCAGTGATCGTATGGTATTGAAGCTCCTCGCTCCAGTATTCCTACCATACAATACCACAATGTGAAATGCTACGTAAAAAATGCTGTCGGCTTTCCTGTGCCGGCTTCCCTATTGACATGCAATCTCACTCATGCGAATCATGAAGGTAGAAAAGCAGTTTCTCATCAGTTGGGGGTGCGCTGATTCTTAAAGGGGGTAAAAGAAAATGAAACTCGCTCGCTTGGGTGTGGTCGTCTTTGTCTTGCTGATAGCAAATCTGGTTTATGCGTCTGATTGGCCTCAGTACCTTGGGCCCAATCGAAACGCTGTCTCCGATGAGAAAGGGCTCATGAGATCCTGGCCGGAAAAGGGGCCAGAGGTTCTATGGACGATTCCCCTGGGAAAAGGTTTTGGCGGCCCTGCTGTCAGCGAAGGAAAGGTCTATATCTATGACCGGGTCGATAACAAGGAAAATGTGCTCCGCTGCCTGGACATCGAAACCGGTCGCGAAGAGTGGTCCTTCAGTAATAAAGTGGCAGGATCCTACAGTTTTCCCGGTTCCCGGTCGGTACCCACCATCGATGGCAACAGAATTTATGTCTGTGACCCTTTCGGCAATCTCCACTGCTTGGACAAGAACAGTCATCAGGTCATCTGGCACAAGAACATCTGGACCGATTTCGGTGGTGGGAAGCTACCCCGTTGGGTGATTGCCCAGAATCCCTTGATCTTTGAGAATCGGGTCATCCTTGCGTCCCAAACCCAGAAAGCGGGCGTCGTTGCCTATGACAAGCAGACCGGAGATCTCCTCTGGACAACCCCCCCACTGCCTGGAAAACCGGGATATGTGACCCCGGCGTTGGTGAAGATCAGCGGGGAGGATCATCTGGTGATGATCTCTGTCGATGGTGTTGCCGGTTTCGACCCGAGGAGTGGTGCTTCCCTCTGGTCCTATGACGGCTGGAAATGCCGGATACCCGTTCCCAATGTGACGGAGATCGGCGATAACCGGCTTTTTGTGACGGGAGGATACAACGCGGGATCTGCCATTATCCGCATAGAGAAAGATGGGGACACGTATGTGGCCAAAGAGCTACTCCGATCAAAGGAGTTCGGCACACATGTCCACCCGCCCGTCTTGTATAAGGATCATTTATACGGACACTGCTCTACCAATGACGTTCTGGATGGTATGGTCTCCATGGATCTGAACGGAACCGTCAAATGGAAAACCAAGAAGGCCCCGCTGTTTGAAAGAGGGGGGTTCATTCTGGCAGATGATATGATCATCAGTGTCGATGGCAAGAAGGGAACTCTGTATTTGATAGAGCCGACCCCTGCAGGTTTCAAGCCGCTGGCCAAAGCTAAACTTCTGGACACCAAAGAGTCCTGGGCACCTCTGGCTCTGAGCAACGGCAAGCTCCTGATAAGGGACCAGAAGCAGATGAAATGTGTCCTGCTCAAGTAATGGATGTTACAAACAAATAGATCATGAGAGGATGGCTTACGTCACCGAAGCCATCCTCACTTCCTGTGTGTCATTTGCCCGTTAGATCATCCCTTCCGGCAACATCGTAGACACCCAATTTGTCACCA
>JAZFSW010000472.1:0-3562 GCA_036446375.1 Desulfobacterales bacterium
TGAACGGGTGTACAACCTCCAACGGGCGATCCACCTGAGAGAGGGGAGAAAGGCACGGGAAGATGATGTGCTCGAGGAATATAACCATACGATTCCCCTGAAGAATGATTTTGGCAACCCGGATTGTCTCGTACCGGGAAAAGATGGTGAAAAGTATTCCAGACAAGGGATGGTCGTCGAGCGGGACGAATTTGAGAAGATGAAGGACGAGTATTACGAAATCAGGGGGTGGGATGTGGCCACCGGTCTTCAGACCAAAGCCACGCTGGAAGCCCTGGATCTGGGGGATGTTGCCCTTGAGTTGGAACAGAAAGGCCTCTTGGCCTAGCATCAGAATGGGGTACGATCAGAAGGGGTGTCGGGTTTGTTCCGGCGCCCCTTTTTTTCGTATATTGACAATCTGAAAAACCAGGAATATAAGACACCTATGATTATCCAACACGCCATTGACCTCCTCAAGACAGAGGCAGAAGGTATCCTGAGGCTGGCAGATCGCATTGATGAGGCGTTTACTGATGCTGTCGAACTCATATTCACATCGCGAGGCCGTCTGATCGTTAGCGGTATCGGTAAACCGGGGATTGTCGGACGGAAGATTGTAGCAACACTAAACAGCACCGGTACGCCCTCCCTATTCCTCCATCCTATTGAAGCGATGCATGGGGACCTCGGTATCGTCGGGAAAGATGATATCTTTCTGGCCCTGTCCAATAGCGGCGAGACCGAACTCAATGACCTTGTGCCAACAATAAAGGAGATAGGGTGCAAGGTCATTGCATTGACAGGAAATACAGCGTCCACCCTTGCCGACCTGAGCGATCTGGTCATCGATGTGGGTGTAGAGAAAGAGGGCTGCCCCCTCGGTCTGGCGCCGATGGCCAGCACAACGGCACTGCTGGCTATGGGGGATGCGCTTGCTGCGGTTCTTATCGAGAAACGAGAATTTAAGTCGAGTGATTTCAAGAGATTTCATCCCGGCGGTGCCCTCGGCCAACAGCTGTCTAACAAAGTGAAAGATATCATGTTGACCGGTGAATCTGTTCCCCGGGTGCTTGATGATGTATCCATGGAAACGGCCATCGAAGAGATCAATCGGTTTAGTCTAGGCGTTACGTTGGTGACGAACAAGACAGATGCGCTTGTGGGCCTCATTTCGGATGGTGATCTGAGACGCTGTATTGCCAGAAAAGAGCCGATTCATTCCCTATCTGTCACAGACGTTATGACCCAGAATCCGCTATCGGCAACACCGGAGACCCCGGCCTATGATGCGTTATACACTATGGAAGAGCACGAAATAACGGTTCTCCCCATATTGGACGAATCGGGAAGAGTGAAAGGACTCCTGCATCTTCACGACATATTGGGCAAGGGTGCGTTTAAGTTCAATAGCCAGTAATCATGAAAACTCAATCCATTGACACCGAGATACCGATCCTGGGAGTTGCGAGTATACCCTCGCCCATTGGAAGGGGAGAAGATGCCGGACACGGCGACATCTTTGTCTCGGACCAGGACCGTGTGCTCATCGACGTTGGGCCGGACAATTTGGAACGGACCCTTAAGGAGGGGGGACGCCCCTCGGCTTTTGAGTTGGCCGGACCGAGGGATCGGATCTATTTTGATCCGAGCAAACTTCGATGTGCCGTGGTAACCTGTGGCGGCCTGTGCCCCGGCCTCAATGATGTGATCCGATCGATCGTTCTGGCGCTGTTTCACGGATACGGTGTCCGGCACATCTACGGCATTCGGTATGGTCTCCAGGGCCTCGTTCCAGAATTCGGTCATGATTATATTGAGCTTACACCCGACACGGTTTCCGGCATTCACGAAAAGGGCGGATCGATCCTCGGATCGTCCCGGGGACCCCAACCGATAGGTCAGGTTGTTGACAGTCTTGAACGGATGGGTATCGGCTTGCTCTTTATGGTCGGTGGTGACGGCACGCTTATGGCAGCAACCCGGATTGCCGATGCCATTGAGGCAAGGGGTTTGAAGATCGGCGTTGTCTGTATTCCAAAAACCATCGATAATGATATTCACCTGGTCTCCCGGTCCTTCGGCTTTGATACGGCGGTCGATGTGGCCACCCAGGCGATCATCAGTGCCCACAACGAGGCGGAAGGCTACCCCAACGGCATCGGACTCATCAAACTGATGGGCCGGTATTCCGGCTTTATTGCCGCCACTGCAGCTTTGGCCCAACAGGATGTTAATTTTGTACTGATCCCCGAGGTCGATTTCCAGCTTGAGGGTTCGAAGGGTTTTTTGGCCCATCTGGAACGACGCCTTGAGCAACGGGGGCATGCTGTGATTATTGTTGCCGAGGGGGCGGGGCAGAAGTTCTTTGAGGAGGGGAAGAGCGAAGCGGATGAGTCCGGAAATATCCGGCTGAAAGACATCGGTCTGTTCCTGAAGGATGCCATTGCTTCCTATTTCACCGGTGAACGCATTAGCGTGTCTGTGAAATATATCGATCCGAGCTATATGATTCGGAGTCTACCTGCCAATGCCAATGACAATGTGTTTTGCAGTTTTCTGGGCCGTGATGCGGTTCATGCAGGCATGGCAGGTAAGACGAAACTGCTTGTCGGCTATTGGAACAACAATTTTGTCTATATGCCGTTAAGTGCCTGCGCCGGCAAACGAAAGCAGGTGGATCGGCATGGGAAGCTATGGCACTCCATATTGGAGGCAACCGGCCAGGCAGCGTTTATTAACGATGGTTCCTCGCCGCCTGTTACTTGAACCCTCGAACCCTTGACCCCTATGCAATTGCTCCATCACCGCAGAAGCTCCCATATCACCGCCGCATGTTTGTCCGCCGCACCGGTGTTTGACAGCACGGCTTTCTTGGCCAGACGCCCCACACGCTCAGCCTCTGGGGGGTTGCTGAGATAGTAGATTGCTTTTTCGGCAAGATCCGCACCATCCTTTATCTGTATGCCGCCACCGGTCTTTTCCAGAAGGGATTTCGCATCAAGAAAATCTGTCATCGAAGGCCCATAGAGCACCGGTTTACCCCAAACGGCTGCCTCAAGAACATTTTGCCCCCCCAGCGGCTCCAGGCTTCCGCCGCAAAAAACAAGAGAGGCGACACTGTATAGTGCCTGTAATTCGCCGATGGTATTGATGATAAGAACCGGGGCGGTCCGGTTGACACCAGGTTCTCCAATCTGGGTTCTCAGCTGGTATTCAAACCCCTTTTCCCTAACCGATTTTTCAATGTCCGGCGTTTTCGATATGTGCCGGGGGGCGATAATCAGAAGGGCTTCAGGTATCGACTGGCGAATTTTCTGATACACCTCAAGTATGATGCGGTCTTCGGCCCCCCGGGTACTGCCCGCCAAGAAAACCGGTTGATTCCTTCTAAGGCATAGTTGGGCCTCGATTTCCTCTTTCAGCGAGACACTGGCCTGGGTCAGCAAAAGATCGTATTTTGCATTTCCGTTGACTTCGATCCTGTCTTTCGATGCGCCCAGTCTTTGTATTCGGGTGGCATCGGCTTCCTGGATCATGCTGAATCGATCGACATGATCCAGCGCCTCTTTAATCAACGGCC